>WBXH01000051.1 GCA_008933015.1 Verrucomicrobiota bacterium
GGCCATATTTTCCCCCTCTACAACGGCCCTAAAAAAGAGTGGTTGGATTGGTTGCCCGCGATTTCTCCCACTCCGTGAGTGAATTTGGTGGTTTTTATCCCGCTTTCCATCGCCTGTGAAATCTCACTGTCAGGAGCTTTGCTTTGAGACTCCCTCGCGGCGTGCTTTCCTGAACATCACGCCGCAGATTACCGAGGCGCTTGCTCAGAGCGGTATCCGCGAGGGGCTTTGCTTGGTGAATGCGATGCACATCACGGCAAGTGTCTTCATCAATGATGACGAGTCTGGCCTCCATGCCGACCTTGAAAAATGGCTGGAAGGACTAGCGCCTGAAAAACCGCATTCCCAATACGCCCATAACGGTGCGGAGGACAATGCCGACGCCCATCTCAAGCGATCCATCATGGGTCGTGAGGTCGTGATCGCGGTGACCTCCGGTCGCCTTGATTTCGGACCCTGGGAGCAGATCTTTTACGGGGAGTTTGACGGACACCGCCCCAAGCGGGTCCTCGTCAAGATCATCGGCGAATAACGGTTCTTTTCGCGGATGTCCTCATTCCTTCAGAACCGCTGGATTGATGGCTTCGTGATCTTCAGTTTGCTGGCCGTCCTAGCAAGTGTTGTCGGTGCTCTTTGGAAACTCCTGAAGCCCCTGATCCCTGCACGGACTCCAAAGAGGTCGGAGGTTCTTTTTGAGTTGCAGCACGAACTCAAAACCAACCCCTCAATACTAAGGGCCACGGAGCTCCTCGCAGGCAGAGTTCCACACTCAACGATTGAGAGTATTCTAAGAACTTTTGGCGAGCCCTTGAGTGCCACGGAACTTTCCCTTCGGCAGGATCTCGCTCACCTCTTCGGACTATTGCAGAGGGTTGCCTTCGCCGTAAATGTCTCGAAGCTCATCTCGCGTGAGGAAGCCGAGTGCTTCAGTTGGTATTTTCGGGAAGTTCAGAAGCACCCGATCCTCAGCGACTATTTTTACAGTTCGGGATTTCTGGACCTCTGGGACTTTGCGCAAAGTTGGGCGGAGAAGTTCGAGACGGAGATCTGACGCAACTGCTCTTTTGCGGAGCTACTTGTTATTTTTTGACAACTGCTTCCTCCAGTCATCATCCGTCATCACAGTCCGGAAACCGACATTCAGGAGGCCGGTATCCGGAGAGGACTTCATCCGCGCAGCCGGTCTATAGCTTGCGCAGTACCCCGAGTTGCAGAGGAAGGATCCCCCTCTGTTGACCCGCTTCGGAGTCGCTGGATCATCAGGATCGTGACTATCGGTGGGACCGGTGGGATTAACGGCCAGCTTGGGCTGTGAGGAGATGGTCTTGTAGTAGTCATCTCGATACCAGTCGGAGCACCACTGCCAGACATTTCCGATCATGTTGTAGAGACCATAACCATTGGGCTCAAACGATTTGGCTGGAGCCGTGTAGAGATAGCCGTCGAAAGGCTTTTTCTCATAAGGGAACCCACCCTGCCACAGATTGGCAGGATGAAAGGTGTCGGAGGGTGATTGTTCTCCCCAGAGATAGTGCCGTGGAGGACCACCGCCCAGGCAGGCATACTCCCACTCTGCCTCGGTGGGAAGACGCTTGCCGGCCCACTTGCAGTAGGCCACGGCATCATCCCAAGAGACGTGCACCACGGGGTAGGCATCATCCTTGGGTTCCAAGTGGCTTTTCGGCCCGAAGGGATGTTGCCAGCTGGCGCCGGGAGTCCACTTCCACCAGAGAGAAGGGTCATTAAGCGAAACCGGGCCATCCGTCGGCACGAAGACCAGGGAACCGGCCACCAGCACATCGTCCGAGGGTTTGGGAGTCCCCGGGGGGAGTGTCTTCTTGATCTCTTCCCAGTCCGGTTTTTTTTCAGCGGTGGTGAGGTATCCCGTCACCTTCACGAACTTCCTGAACTCTGCGTTGGTGACAACGGTAGTGCCCATCCAGAAGCCATCAACTTTGACATGATGCAACGGAAACTCATCCTTGCGGGCATCCGATCCGATCCCCCCCATGACGAATTCCCCCGCAGGGACCCAGACCATGCCGTGAGGCCATGGTTTCGGTGGCCAGTGTGAGGTGTCCGGCCCATTGCCATTGCCCTTCCCAGAAGGGGAGGGCTTCACTCCATCCGATGCCAGGGATGAAAGGGCGTCAGGAGAAGTCGCTGCCTTAGCTCCAATCATCTGAGACACCCGTGTGGTCGGTGTGAGGCAGACATTGGTCTCGGTACCCTTCGCTGGGGAGGAAGCCCAGAGAAGTGCTCCCGTTGCCATGATTGGGCAAAGCCTGAACAAACTCCGTGGGAAGGGGATCATTCTCTTAGGAAGGCAGGCAACTGAACTGACCTTGGATTAAGCAAGCTCTGCGACCACCCGCGCGTAGGCCTCTTTCGGGTGATCAGCCGCAGTGATAGGTCTGCCGATCACAAGCCAGTCGGCACCTGCCTGAACGGCATCTCGCGGAGTCATGATGCGTTTTTGATCTCCTGCCGCTGCCCAGATCGGGCGGACTCCCGGAGTAACAATCCTCAGTCCCTCACCGAAGGATGCGCGTGCCGATTGGATTTCCTTTGGGCTGCAGACGATCCCGCTGATTCCAGATTGATGGGCCAGGCCGGCAAGCCTGAGAACCTGGGCCTCGGGATCGACATCAATACCCGTGGAGGCAAGTTGGAGTGTATCCATGCTGGTGAGCACGGTGACAGCGAGAAGGAGCAGATCTCTTCCGCCCTCCTCCGAGGCAGCCTTTGCGGCGGCCTCCATCATCATGGGTCCTCCGGAAGCGTGCAAGGTCGTCATCGCGACCCCGAGTCCGGCCGCAGAGCGGACCGCGTGCGCGACGGTATTGGGGATGTCATGGAATTTGAGATCCAGAAACACCGCGCTCCCACGACTCCTGATGGCCTTCACGACACTGGGTCCTTCGGCGGTGAAGAGCTCAAGCCCGATCTTACAGAGGGCAGGAGTTTCGCCCAGCGAATCTAGCAGGCGCAGTGCCCCATCCGTATCGGGAACATCAAGGGCAATGATGATTTTGTCTTGGGGTCGGGAGGGGAGTTTCACACGATGGGGAAATGAGCAGTGGTAATCACTCCATCACACTCGCCGCACCGGCCAAGATCAACCTTTCTCTGCGGATCCTCGGGAAGCGTCCCGACGGATTCCACGAATTGGAGACCCTCATGGTGCCCCTTACCGTTGCCGATGAGATCGAGATTGCTCACGGGCGAGGCAAGGAGATAACGCTCAATTGTAACGATCCGGATCTTCCCACGGGATCCGATAACCTCTGCGTGAAGGCCGTTGCGGAATTCCGTGAAGAAGTCGGGTTGGACGACGGTATCACCATCAGCCTACTGAAACGCATTCCCCACGGGGCCGGACTCGGCGGTGGGAGCAGTGACGCCGCCGCCGTCCTCAAAGGACTCAATGAGCTCTTCGATCATCCCCTGGTCGATGAGGAGCTCCACCGGATCGCCTCCCGACTCGGGTCCGACATCCCCTTCTTTCTGGGTGATGCGCCCTCATGGTGCCGGGGGAGGGGTGAGCTTCTTGAGCCTGCTGCTGGATTGCCCCAGCGCAAACTCCTCCTGATCAAGCCCCCCTTTCCTGTGTCCACGGTGTGGGCCTACAAAAAGCATGCCGAACTCAAGCAATCGGGCAGGCTGCCGGCGCAAGCCGAGCGTCAATCCCTTGGGGAACTCGAGATCTTCAATGACCTCGAAGCACCCGTCTTCGAGAAATACATCCTGCTCCCGGTCATGAAAGCCTGGCTGCGTCAGCAAGCGGCGGTCGAGTCTGCTTTCATGACAGGATCGGGCTCCACCATGGTGGCGGTCATGGGGCTTCATACAACCGACGACCTGCTCCTTAGCTTGAAAACAAAGATCGCCGAGGAGTATGGGGAAACCTGCTGGACATGCGTGACGACGTTCAGATTGCCCGGTTAAAAAAGTTTACTGCTGCCCACGGTATCCCTCTGGATCGATTTCAATTGTTTCGAAACCGATCCCGGTAAGCTTGAGAATCATCTTCTCCTTAATGGCCTTGAGAGCTCCCATCTCCCCGGGAGCGATCTGAATCTTGGCTCCCGGTCTATTTGTGGTATGGCCCTGCCCATCAGCAGGTGGCAGGTAGCGGACTCGGAAGACCTTGAATCCAAAGGAGCGTACGACGGCCTCCCCCTGCTCCACTTGATCCAGCACCTCGCGTGTCACCGGCGTCCCGTGGGGGATGCGGGAACTCAGGCAGGGTTGGGCGGGAGCATCGGCGGTTGGCAGACCAAGCTTACGGGAAAGTTCGCGAACGTCGGCCTTGCTGAGGCCCGCTTCTTTCAAGGGAGCAATCACGGAGAACTCGCTCGCCGCCAACGAACCCGGCCTGAGGTGGGCGGGATCATCGGCATTCTCCCCGTAGGCGATCGCGGCGAATCCTCTTACTCTGGCCACTTCATCCATCCGGGTGAAAAGCTCCGCCTTGCAGAAGTAACAACGGTTCATCGGATTGGCCGCATAGCGGGGATCCTCCAGTTCCGTTGTGGCAACCACCTCGATGGCAACGCCGATTTCTTCAGCTACCCGGATGGCCTCTGCAAGGGAGGCTCGTGGCAGGCTGGGCGAGTCGGCAATGATTCCCGTGGCCTGATCGCCCAGTGTCCGGTGGGCGATCGCCAGGAGGAGCGTGCTGTCGACCCCTCCGGAGTAGGCGATCAGCAGGGGGGCATGACGCCGGAGGAGATCCCCGAGGGCATCCTCTTTGATTGAGAGATCGTTCTCTAGAGATTCCCGCATCACAGATTCAGGCGATTGCAGAGATCCGGGATATCCATCCGGATCCCAATGAAAAACTCGCCGAACTCCGCGTAGTGGGAACTGACCACATCGAAACGCATCTCGTAGACGATGGCCTTGATTTCGCTCGTGGTCTTCGCAAAGAGGGTGACTCCCCATTCCATGTCATCCAGTCCAGTCGATCCGGTGATGAGTTGGAGGACACGACCGCTGTACGTACGACCGATCTTGGCATGGCCTCCCATGAGACGCTTGCGATCTTCAAAGGGGAGGGCGTACCAGTTCAGTTGGTGTTGGCGGCGTTTCGACATCGGGTAGAAGCAGAAGACCGGCCACTCCTGAGCCTCGGGGAGTTCCGGAAAGACACGGCGACGCATATACTTCTCCATGCGGTCATGGAATTCCGCGATCTTGTTCGTGAACTCCGGCGTGCCTGGCTCTACTCCCTCCTGCTTCAGTTCCGTTGAGTATTCCTCCTCGGAGGTCGTGTACTCACTCCTCTCGGTCATCGAGAGCCAGGAGAACACAGGAGTGAGCATTCCGGCCCCCAGCGCCTCCCCGAGCAACTTCGAGCAGCGGTCGGCGACTTGCAGATCAGGAGTGAGCAGCATGAAGCCGAGATCCGCCTTCGGGCTGACAACGCTGTAGGGGAGAAGTTGCGTGCCGGGGAGTCCCTGCATCTCACGAACCAATTTGGCGAGTTGATCACGGCGCTTGCGGCGATCGGCGCTCTCCAGATACTGCCAAGCCTCCTGTTCCACCCTGTAGAAGAGATGCACGACGTGGAGTCCCTCGGTCGGCAGAATCGGGGAGAGGGAGGTGCTGGTGTCGCTCATGGATGGAATTGTGAACAAAATAGAGATTTTGGCAACGCAGTGAAAAAAACCGTTGCATTCGAAGAGGGCGCTTTTAACATTTTCTTCAATATGGCTGATGTATCCAACAAATATCCCGAGAATGTAGCCGGCGCCTTCTACTGCGATGACCAGTGCATCGACTGCGATCTCTGCCGAGAGACAGCTCCCGCTAATTTCACGCGTAACGAGGATGGCGGACACTCCTACGTCTACAAGCAGCCTGAGACTCCCGAAGAGGAGGCTCTCTGCAAGGAGGCCATGGAAGGCTGCCCCGTTGAGGCGATCGGTAACGACGCCTAGTTCCGGCCGGGGAGATCCTCGGGAGGCCCAGAGTTCCGTCTGCTATTCCCGATCATGACGCCAGCCCTCCGCAAAAGGATCCTCCAAGAGTGGAGGGGACTGCCCGGTGCGCCCAGGAGCGACAGGGATGCATCTGTCACTGAAGTCTTGGGGAAGCTCCTCCCCAAACTCGGACTTGAGACCCGGATCAAGGAACAGGATATCCAGTCGGCCTGGCTGGAGATCGTGGGGGAGTTTATCGCGAAGCATTCGCAACCCGAGCGCCTTGTTGCAGGCACATTGATGATCAGGGTTATCCAACCGAGTGTCCGGTATGAGTTGGATCGCGTTTGGAAGCCCGAGATCATCAGGAAACTCCGCGAAACCTTCGGCCAGAAGTTGATCGGCGACATCAAGTTTATCCTGTGAAGACGGAGCGCGTCATCGCCATCAAGGGTCTCCAGGTCAGCACCCACGTTGGGGTTCCTGACAACGAGCGCGAAGCGCCCCAGACACTGCAAATCGACCTGAATTTTGCGGCGAGCTCACAGCCCGCTTTGCTGAACGACAACATTGCCCTCACGGTCGACTACCAAGCCGTGAGCCTTAGGGTAGCTGAAATTGCCTCCGAGCGCTCTCGGCAACTCATCGAGACCCTTGCCGACGAGTTGGCCGGCAGACTGATCAGCGAATTTGGGCTCCGCTGGATCGAGGTCACCATCCGTAAGTTCATTCTCCCGCAGACGGACTGGGTCTCCGTGTCGATCCGCCGCGAGTCCGACTAGGATTAAGATCCGCTGGAATTTCTTATTCCACGGCACTCCCTAGTCGAACATCAGGACAATGTAGGCTGCGAAGAGAAGCAGGTGGACGAATCCCTGGAGGATATTGGTCTGGCCCTGTCCGAAGGTGACGACGCAACTCCCCAGCGTGACCGCTAATAGCGTCGTGTAGGTGGGTGAGAGTCCAAGGAGCAGGGGTTTGCCGTAGATCACGCTTATTGCCAGCGCCGCCGGGACGGTGAGGCTGATCGTGGCGAGGACCGATCCTAGGAGGACATTGATCGATCGCTGCATCTGGTTTCTGGAGGCAGATTGAATGGCAGCCAATCCCTCCGGCGCCAGGATCAGGATCGCCACGACCATACCGACCAGATCAATCGGCAGACCGTTCTTATGAACAACAAAATCGAGCAGGTGGGCAAGTTGCTTGGAGAGCAGGACAATCGGGATCAGGTGGAGGATGAGAAAAACGGAATCCATCCATATTGGTTCATGAGCATCAGTCTTTTCACTGCTGTTCGGGCTCCAACCCGCTTCGTTGAAGAAACCTTGGTGAACCCGGGTCTGAACCGCGAGGAAGACACCGTAGATGATCAGCGACATGAGAATCAGGCTCACTGCATGAAGGGTGGAGAACATGCCGGTACCACCGGAGTGAGTGAAATTCGGAAGAACAAGCGAGAAGAGGGAGAGTGGGAGAATGAGTCCCAAAAAAGAGTTAACCCCTTTCAGGTTGAAATTCTGTTCACTGAATTTCAGCCCCCCCGTGAGTAGAACGATCCCCAAGAGTCCACCAAGCACCACCATTACCACTGAGAACATCGTGTCTCGTGCCAGGGCCGGGTTGTTCCCGTGAAGCATCAGGGCCGAGATCATCAAGACCTCAATGCTCGTGACGGCAAGCGTCAGGATCAGCGTGCCAAGCGGTTCCTTAAGCTTCTCCGCAAGATGATCCGCGTGTCGCAGCACCGAGAATGAGGCCATCAGCATCACCACAAAGAGCCATACAAAAAGGAGGATGCCTCCCAATGCTCCCGGATCGTCATTGAGCAGATCCTTATCAAGGAGGAAGGCTGCCGTGGTGCCATAGCTGACAAGAAGCCCCCACTCTTTTTTCCAGCGATGCATGAGCGGAGGACTTTTTTGGAGATTCACGATGGGGTGTTATGGTAGGGGATGACGCTGATAGTACCATCTGTTTCAAGGATAGCGGCGCGAACGCCAGCGATTTCGGTATACCCCTGCATGCGAAGGGCGGAAATGAGTTCTTCACGCGTGAGTTGGGCGTCGTTGAGAGCCTTCTCGTTAATCTTTCCATTATGGAGAAGAAGCTGTGGGGATCCCTCGATCAAGCGTTCCGCTACCTTGCTGCGGTAGGTGAGGTAACCTGTCAGCCAGTTGGCCCCCACCAGAGTCACCGAGAGGATGAGCCCGGCGGCGACCGAGTTGTCACCTCCATTCATGGAGTTTTGCACCGCGTTACTCAGTACTAGGAGGAGCACTAGATCGAATGGGCTCATCTGTCCGATCTGACGCTTCCCGGTCAGGCGCAGGATCAAGATCAGGAAGAGGTAAACGATCAGGCCGCGGAGGACGAACTCCCACCAAGGCAAAGTTAATGTCCACATCCTTTCGGATTATCTGATAGGTAACCTCCCGACAAGCCGGGGCTTGCCCTGCCCAAAAGAGCGAACGGGTCATCTTGAAAAACTCGCCTTGACCCTCCTCCATCTCTTTCGTAACGTTAGA
>WBXH01000052.1 GCA_008933015.1 Verrucomicrobiota bacterium
AACGGTTCATGGGAATGGAAAGCCTACCACGCTGAAGGATTTTCTGTTCTCCCCACTCGGATTTTTTCTCCTAGTCCTGCTAGTTCTTATCATCACCGGCAGGAACCGACGAGATGTTGGTCCGGGCTCAGGTGGTGGAATGGGTATCGGTTCTGCCGCCGCCACGGGTTTCCTCCTGGGTAGCATGCGAAGCGGTTGGGGTGGAGGCCGCGGCCAGGGTGGAGGAGATGATTCGGGAGGTTTCTCAGGTGGTGGGGGTGACAGCGGTGGCGGCGGAGCCAGCGGTGATTGGTAAACCCATGAGCACCTCATTTTTCAAATCAAAAAAGTTTGAGGAGCGCCGTCATTTGTTCGGTGGAATCGTCCTGCTCAGTATGCTCTTCTTTGGCAATTACATGCCCATCATCGTGACCCTGTTGTTATTACTAGTTGTGGCCCTGATGGCAATTTACACTTATTCAGGTTTTCGAACTGCATTGCTCATCTCAGTTGCAGCTTTTTTCTTGGAATTTACCCTTCTATATTTAAGGCATTACACGACATTTAACGGAGTTGTCATCACCCTCTGGGAGTCCTTGGAACTATCACTTGTAACAAGTCTCTTCTTCTCAATGCTCTTCGGGGCCTTTGTCTGGGTTCGTGCCCTCCTCCGCAGAAAACGTGCAGGATTCGACGAGGTGGTTGGAGCGTTCAATCTCTATATCTGGATTGCCGTCATCTATGCCTGTCTCTATACGTTTGTTTCCAAAGAGGATTTGAAAGCCTTCCATCTCGACGATCAACTAGTGAAGGGAATGGACATGAAGGACTGGATGAAAAACTTCAATGACCTTTTCTATTTTAGTTTCTGCACGCAGACGACCCTCGGTTATGGGGACATCGTACCCGTTTCTCACTTTGCAAGAGCACTGGCAGTCACCCAAGCCATGATCGGACAGTTCTACGTGGCCGTGGTGTTGACCTATATCCTTAATCTCTGGATTCAGAACCTTGGCAAACAGGTGATCAAATCACCCGATGCCTGATCTTTTGAATCCCTAGATAGGCATACTTGCCAGTCCTGAATAAAATGAGCAGAAAAGAAATTTATAGCCAAAAGGACTGTAAGTTCTTCCTTTCAAAAAAGATCAACCAAGTTAAGTCACCAAGGGAATGGACTTGAGACCTAGTGTCTGTAATGTAAAACCTAGTTTTTTATGATCAAGATACCCGAACCATTTCATCAGATTGCTCCGAATCCTTGGCACGATGTGCCGGTAGGCGAAGGTTCTGCAAGGGGGATCTTTCCCGCGATTGTCGAGATCCCCATGGGGAGTTCGAATAAGTATGAATTGGACAAGGAAACGGGACTCTTGATGCTTGATCGCGTTCTCTACTCAGCCGTCTACTATCCCGCAAATTACGGATTTATTCCTCGCACTCTTGCTGATGACGGCGATCCGCTTGACGTTCTTGTGTTGGGTGCCGAACCAGTCTACCCGCTGACACTCGTAATGGCCCGTGCAATTGGCCTGATGGTGATGAAGGATCAGGATGAACTCGATCATAAGGTGATTGCCGTCCATGTGAATGATCCCGAGTACAGCAGTTACACCGACGTGCACCAGTTGCCTCCCCACAGGCTTGCCGTGTTGAAGCGCTTTTTTGAAGATTACAAGACGCTGGAGAAAAAATCGGTCATTGTGGATGAGATCCTCTCAGCTGAAAAAGCCCTACCCGTGATTGATGAGGCTCTTGCGAACTACAAGACTTGGCGAGATGGTGGGGAAGTTATCCTTAACAAGCCTACGATTTGACTTTCCTCCTCCGCCGAGGTTATCGGCGATTCGTCAGAGGGTTTTGAAACGACTTGACTCAACCGCGTTCACTTGTCCATCACTGGACAGCGGTCGCGATTTCACCTAAATATAAATGCATCGATGGATTTCCCCCCTCATGGATGAATAAAACGCTCTGTAGCCCATTCATCCATGAAGTGATGTCCAATCACCAAATAATCATGGAACACTGTATTTATTTCCTTCCCATCTTGGGTCTAGTAGCGCTGGTTTATCGGACGATTCTTTCAAACTGGGTCATCAAACAGGACGCAGGCGATGCCAAAATGACCGGTATTGCCAGTCATATCGCCGAGGGTGCAATGGCCTTCCTGAAGGCTGAATACAGAATTCTGGGCATCTATGTTGTCGTAGCTGGGGCTGGACTTGCACTCCTCTCTCAGGTTCCCAAGGTGGCTGCCCACTCCAGCATCCTTATAGTTGCTGGATTCGTTGTCGGTTGTTTCTTTTCGGCGCTTGCCGGATTTCTCGGGATGAAGATCGCCACACAGGCGAATGTCCGTACCACGCAGGCCGCTAAGATATCTCTGTCCAAGGCCCTGAAAATCTCTTTCAGCGGGGGAGCTGTGATGGGGCTCGGTGTGGCCGGTCTTGCCGTGCTGGGACTGAGTTCGCTCTTCATCCTCTTTTTTTTCCACTTTATGGGGGGGGATTTTTCAACTGGCGGCGGATATGAGGGGATGACCCGTGTTCTTGAGGTTCTGGCAGGCTTTTCGCTAGGAGCTGAATCGATCGCCCTCTTTGCGCGCGTCGGAGGTGGGATCTACACCAAGGCTGCCGACGTCGGAGCTGATCTTGTCGGAAAAGTGGAGGCTGGAATCCCTGAGGATGATCCGCGAAACCCAGCGACGATCGCCGATAACGTTGGTGACAATGTCGGCGATGTGGCCGGAATGGGTGCCGACCTCTTCGGTTCTTATGTGGCCACCGTGCTTGCTTCCATGGTTCTGGGCAACTACATCATCCGTGATAACGGTGGTGCGATCGCTGATGCTTTCGGGGGGATTGGACCGATCCTCCTTCCAATGGCCATTGCCGGCATTGGAATCGTTGCCTCCATCATCGGCACTTGGTTTGTTGGGATTTCCGAAAGTGATCCCGATAATACGAAGATAGTTCAGAGCGCACTGAACAGGGGTAACAATCTCTCCATGCTGATCGCGCTGCTTGCATCGTTCGGACTGATCAAGCTGATGCTTCCCGAATCCATCAAGATGCACATCTTCAACTCCGGGACATTCAGCGATATGACGACATCTTCTCTGAATGTCTTCTGGGCTGTCTGTATCGGCATGTTCGTGGGCTACATGATCTCCTGCATCACCGAACATTTTACCGGACTAGAGGGCAAGCCTGTGGCTGGGATCGTACAGAAATCAGCCACTGGCGCGGCCACCAACATCATTGCGGGTCTAGGAACCGGCATGTACTCCACAGCCTACCCCGTGCTGCTCTTCGCGGGTGCAATCTGGGGAGCCTACTCGCTCGCTGGATTTTATGGTGTCGGAATCGCCGCATCCGCCATGATGGCCACCACGGCGATGCAATTAGCCATCGATGCCTTCGGACCTATCGCCGATAACGCGGGTGGCATCGCCGAGATGAGTGAACTCCCAAAGGAGGTCCGTGAAAAGACCGACATCCTAGATTGTGTGGGTAATACCACTGCTGCCGTCGGCAAGGGTTTTGCCATTGCCTCTGCCGCACTGACCGCTCTCGCACTTTTTGCAGCCTATGTGACACTGACTGGCATTCATGGTATCAACATCTTCGACGCCAAGGTACTTGCCGCCCTCTTCATCGGTGGCATGATCCCCGTCGTCTTCTCCGCCCTTGCCATGAATAGTGTTGGCAAAGCAGCCATGGATATGGTGAACGAAGTTCGCCGGCAATTCCGAGAGATTCCCGGGATCTTGGAGGGAACTGGAAAGCCCGAGTACGGGAAGTGCGTTGAGATTTCCACCAAGGCGGCCCTTCGAGAGATGTTGGCCCCTGGGGTCATCACCCTTGTCACTCCGATCTTGATTGGAGTGGTGATGGGACCTGAATCACTCGGCGCTTACATGGCTGGCGTCACCGTTAGTGGAGTGCTGTGGGCAATCTTTCAGAACAATGCCGGAGGAGCTTGGGACAATGCCAAAAAGTCCTTTGAGCAAGGTGTGGAGATTGAGGTCAATGGAAAGAAAGAGATGTTCTATAAAAAATCCGATCCTCATAAGGCCGCTGTTGTCGGAGATACCGTAGGAGATCCCTTCAAGGACACATCAGGACCCTCCATGAATATCCTGATCAAACTTTCATCCCTAGTTGGCCTGACTATTGCCCCACTGATCGCTGTGAACAACCACGAAGCAATCTCACTCATTCGCTGGATCCAGAGTTTCTTGGCTTAAGAGTGTCTCATCAAACCTTCAAAAGTCGCCGTTCTTAGAAAAGATGGCGGCTTTCTTTTTTCAGTGAATCAAGAATCGCGCACAGAGGCGCATTGCCGCGAAGCAAGGGAGAAAGGGATTGAACTGAAAACTGACGGAAGGGAGTTAGGCTCCTAGGCGACTGTATAAGAATCTCTTAGCTGCAAGATGTACCAAAGGCACAGAGGGTGGTGAGCGCTGGTGGTTGCCATGCCTGCCTCCTCATCCTAGCAGAAAGGCATTATTGAATCTAACAGCCTCTCAGAGACTTGGCTCAGCGGTCGCACTCACCGAAGACCATGTCGATCGACCCTAGGATCGTCACGACATCTCCAACCATATGACCGGGTAGAAGTTTGGAGACTATGCTGAGGTTCACAAAGGATGGTGCCCGGATATGAAGTCGGTATGGGACACCGCCACCCTTGCTGTTGATATAAAATCCAAGTTCACCCTTTGGGTTCTCAGCGCTGAAATAGACCTCACCAGCCGGGGCGTCGATTCCCTCGGTTGTAATGATAAAGTGATGGATGAGCTGTTCCATCTTCTGGAGAACATCTTCCTTTGGAGGAAGTGTACTCTTTCCATCAACGATGTTGATTGGTCCCTCCAGGATGTTGTCGATAGCCTGCCGTAGAATACGAAGGCTCTGGCGCATCTCCTCAATCCGAACAAGATAGCGATCAAAGCAATCGCCCACGGAGCCAACGGGAATATCGAAATCGTACTTTTCGTAGTCAAGATACGGGTTCGCCTTGCGGACATCGTAATCAACTCCCGAGCCGCGTAGCATGGGACCGGTCAGTCCGTAGGCGATAGCATCCTCCTTGGAAATGATGCCGACATTGCGCGTACGATCGATGAAAATCGGATTACGGGTGAGGAGATTGGTGATCTCATTAAGGGCTAGCGGGAAGGAATCAAGGAACGCCCGCAGTTGCTCTGGAAACTTCTCCGGCAGGTCGCGCACCTGCCCTCCCACGCGAGTATAACTTGTTGTGAAGCGTGCCCCGGTAAGTAGCTCACAGAGGTTGTATATCTTCTCACGCTCGGTGAAGGTGTAAAGAAAGACGGAAATCGCCCCGATATCCATGGAGCTGGCACCTATCCCAAGTAAGTGAGCCGAGATACGGGCGAGCTCGCAGCAGATGACACGGATGGCCTTGCCACGCGGAGGGAGTTCCCATCCCATGAGTTTTTCAACGGCGCAGGCATAGGCAACGTTGTTAGCCAGCGGCGCCAGGTAGTCGAGTCGGTCCGTATACGGAACAAATTGATTGTACTGCATGTTCTCCGCGATCTTTTCGTCACCGCGGTGCAGGTAACCGACTTCAGGCTTGGCCTTAACGATCATCTCACCATCCAGATCAAGAACGATACGGAAGACACCATGAGTTGAGGGATGCGAAGGGCCGAAATTCAGTGACATCGTCTCTCCGAGCAGTTCGCTGGTGGGGAGATGGGCTGCGTTGGCGGGGTCTTTCAGGGTCTCTTGGGTGCGTCCCAATGCATCTGATGTTTCGTAAATGGTACTCATGCTCAGTAAACACAATTAAAGACCACGAATCCACCCCCTTCGTCCAGCGCCTTTATCCCATAGGCGCTCATTTCTTGCCTTTCAAAAAATCCTTGGACCACCAGTGCCCACATAGTCGTGAGTCCTTGAAGAAGCCTTGATCTGTAAATGACTGAAAACTAGGCCGAGTGGAGCATGCCGCCTACTCTGCCAGATAGATGGAAAATGATGTCAGGAAGTGGGGGCACCTGGATTCGAACCAGGAACCAACCAGTTATGAGCCGGCTGCTCTAACCGTTGAGCTATACCCCCGAGAAGAGGGGAAAACACTATCCTCAACTCTTCTGCAGGTCATGCCCAAAAAACATCAGTTACCGAAAAAGCGAGTCCGAGTCATTCTTAGTTCCTCAACTTAGAAGGTTGGCCTAGAAGGGGTGTTTTTTTATCCGAGATTTGTCCGGCAGGCTCCAGGTCGGGGCGTTGAATGCAATGGAGGTCGAATTTGAGGACTTTTCCGTCGCGCAGGACCGAGGTGGAAACAGAATCGCCCGCCGTGAGATAGAAAGTGATTCCTGGCACTTGCTCGGGATTGGAGATCTGATGCCCGGCCAAAGACACAAGCATGTCCCCGCTTTTAAGGCCTGCGGACTCTGCGGGGCTTCCCGCCTCGACGGAGACGATTCGCGCAGTTGACGTCCCCTGCGGGACCGCTGCCTGTTCCACGACGATGCCCAACCAGCCTGACTCCAGTCGGCCATACCGAAGGAGGTCGTTATTGAGTTTCTCAAGTGCCGTTGCTGGAAAGATCCTGCAACTTGGCGGTTGTGTACTCCCTGCAACGACCATTCCGATCAACTCCCCTTTCAAATCCAAGATGGGGCTGCCTCCTTCTCCCTCGCCGAGTGGAATGGTTGCTGTGATATGAGGTAGGCAGTAATAGTGGTCGCCGTCACGGATCTCCGTTCCGGTGATCATGCCAAGGGAAGGGATGGCATGCTCGTCACGGATGAAGCCGATTCCCACCACGGGAGTCATCGGAGGTGGGGTTGTGATCGAGCGGGCGGTGATGAAGGAGCCATTGACCTCATTACCCTCCGTTTTGAGAAAGGCGACACCACTGCGTGAATCAATGGCAAGAAGCGATGCTGGGCTCTCGACTCCGTTGTGCATGACCATGATGTTACTGCCGTTACGGACAATTTCCGCGAGCGTGCAGATGGTTCCGGTGGGACCGATGTAGAAGCCGGTCCCGTTGAGTTCGCCATGCCCATCGGTGCAACGCACTCGGACGACTGTAGGCATGGTTTTGCGCGTGACGCTGGTGATGGCTGCCGTCATTTTTTCCGAGAGGGAATCTCCCGCTGAGGACGCCTTGGTCGCTGATGTGATGCAGAGAAAAAGTGACGCAATACCTGCCAGACTAAGGCCGACGACTCCCTTGGACCTCCAACCAGCGGGGGTAAACCTCGAGTTAACCGCGGCGCCTTGACCGCTTCTTACTGCAAGCCGAAGTGGATTAGAAACTGAGCGGCGATTCATGGGTCGCCGGTCGGGCCTGTAGAAGGAATGCCGGTGGGAAATTCTGGGAAGCGGAAGAGGGAGTATCAACACGCAGGGAAACAGGCTGCATCTTTTCAATGGTCACCGGGGTCTGCGTGTAGGAGACGGCATAGGAACGAGGTGCGGGCGACTCTGGTTGATGATTGATGATTGCCGTGCCGACGCCTACTGCAACTACTGCAGCGCCTGCATAGGCCATGGCAGGAACCCTGATTTCTGACATCAGTGAAGTGAGCCGTTCCATGATCATGGCCGAGAGTGATGGCTTGAGAAGTTCCGCACGCTGGCGGTAGTTGAACTCCCTGAGAAAATCCTCAAAGTACCCCTCTGGAGGCTGCTCGTAGCGTTTCAGCCGGATGATATGATGCATGGGTTCCTTATCGGTGTTCATGGAGTAGTTCATCGTGCTCTAGGCTCTCTTAAACTCATGGAGAGAGTTTTGCAACTGGCGGTGTGCGTAAAAAAGGCGGGAACGAACAGTTCCCTCTGAAATTTTGAGGATTTTGGCGATTTCGGCGTGATGCATTCCTTGGATATCAAACATGGTGACGACAACTCTGTGCTCATGAGACAGCTTTAGCATCGCGGCGTTCAATTTTTTTTGCAGTTCATGTATGGAAACTTCCTTGGTGGCGTCTGCATTGCTGGTTGCGGCTATAAAATCAGGGTCGCTTTCGATCCTGCTATCAGGGTCATTTAGGCTTGGGTGCTGGCGTCTATTCCTTTTTTTGAGAAAGTTGATCGTCATGTTGACGGCAATCGAGTGAATCCAGGTGTAAAAACTCGATTTCCCCTGAAAATTACAAATAGACCTATATGCCTTGGAAAAGACATCCTGCAACAGGTCGTTGGTGTCCTCGTGATTGGAGGTCATATGGTAGACGAGTCCGTAGAGCCTCGGTGAATAGCGCACGACAAGTTCGTCGAAAGCGCCGGGATCACCGCCCTGAGTCCTGGAAACCAGATCTTGGTCGTTATTGGGGGCGATTACCTGCTCTTCACTCATGGGTAGAAGAAATTTGATAACAGGTGAGAGGCCTGATGGGAAAAACTCTTTCCTTGTGAAGTTGAAA
>WBXH01000053.1 GCA_008933015.1 Verrucomicrobiota bacterium
ACAAACCCAAATTCCCCACTTAACTAGAATAGGGAATTCACAGTCTTTACAAAAAAGACCCATCCACATCATCGGGGGTGGGTTTTCTTTTCTAACCATCAGCCCGAGGCTCGGGTTTCTTTATTTCTTATAAAAGTACGCAACCCTGCCGGTAATGCCGCAGAAGAGATGCCATGCTATCGTATCCGCCTTGGCGGCGACTTCGGTGGCGGTGATTTCTTCTTTGCCCTGTTTGCCAACTAGAACGGCCTCTTCTCCGACTTTGATTCTCTTGACCGCTGAGACGTCGACCATGATCTGATCCATGGTGACGCGGCCGAGGAGTGGGCAGCGCTTCCCCTTGATCAAGACGGAGGCACCTTTGCCCGAGAGATGTCTGGGGTAGCCGTCTGCGTAGCCAACTGGTAATATGGCGACCTTTGTTGCACGCGGTGTCCGGTAGGTGCTGCCGTAGCTGATCCCATGTCCCTTGGGGAGCTCGTTCAGAAAGGTCACTGAGGCTTTCCAACTGAGGGCGGGTTTCAAGAATTTTTGAAACTTCTGGACAGGAGAGACTCCGTAGAGGGCTAGTCCTACGCGCACAAAATCATGTGCATGAGCTGGAAAGAGCATGGTGCCTGCGGAGTTCAGGATGTGAATTGGCACCTTAGGCTCAAATTCCCGAAGATAGGATAGCAACTCATTAAAAGTTTTTAGCTGTCCATTGGTGGAATTGCTGTCGCTGTCTGCTGAATGAAGGTGTGTCGAGATGCTATGAAGAGTGAGGGGGAGCTTACGGATCTCGCGAAGGATGGCGAAGGTCTGCTCGGGTTGCGCTCCAAGTCGTCCCATGCCCGTATCGATCTTGAAATGGATCAGGGCACTGACTGGAGCCGCTTGCGCATAGAGTTCGGCTTCTTTGATCGTGGAGATGGTGGGGATAAACCCCTGACTTCCAATCTCCTGGTACTCTGAGGGGAGGGCGGCGCTGAGGAGGAGGATTGGTTTCTTTTTCTCAGTTCCCCGAAGCTGGATGCCCTCTCCGAGGGAGGCAACGGCAAAGACCTCGACCCCGGGACTCAAGGTAGAGGCCACTTCGTTGAGGCCATGTCCATAGCCGTTGGCTTTCACGACAGCCATAATGCCGGCTTTTCCTGCCATCTTCTGAACGGCTTCGAGATTATGCCTGAGGGCCGCATGATCGACTTCGACCCAGGTACGCATTGGAAGAGTGGCTGGGTGATACTGCATCACAGGATTATGTGTCAGTTTAAGACCTAGGAAAAGTTGAAGCGTAAAAAAATTAATGATTGTTCCGTGGCAACCCTCTCACTTTTCAACTTTTTAACTTTTTAACTCAGGGTATTGTGGAACCATGAAGATCATTGTCACAGGAGGTGCCGGCTTTATCGGATCCCATGTGGTTCGTAGCCTCCTCTCAGAAGGGCATGAGGTGACGATCATTGATGACTTCAATGATTTCTATGATCCCACCATCAAGAGGTCGAATATTGCATCCTTCCCCGCACCCGTGGAAATCGCCGAGATTGATCTCAGGAATTGGGAGGCTGTGCTAAGAGTGTTTGAGAAAACGCAGCCCGATGCGGTGATCCATCTTGCGGCCCGAGCAGGAGTGCGTCCCTCGATCGCGGATCCGAAGCTTTACATCGATACCAACATCACCGGCACCTTCCATGTTCTGGAGGCTGCGCGTCGTTCCGGTTGCCAAAAGATTATCTTCGCATCAAGTTCCTCCGTCTACGGTCACTCGAAGACCGTTCCTTTCCGTGAAGATCTACCGATTCTTCAGACCCTATCTCCCTATGCTGCGACCAAGATCGCCGGAGAGCAGCTCTGCGGGAACTATGTGAATCTCCACGGAATGAGGATCGCCTGCCTCCGCTTCTTCACCGTCTACGGTCCGGGGCAGCGTCCGGATCTTGCGATTCACAGTTTCACCGACGCCATTGAGAATGGCCGACCCATCAAGCAGTTCGGCGATGGATCCACCCGCCGTGACTACACCTACATCGATGATATCGTCCAAGGGGTGCTTGGGGCACTCTCCTATGTCGATGGTGAGGGTCCGCTCTTCGAAATCTTCAATCTTGGAGAGAATGAGACGACGACCTTGGCAAAGCTCATCGCCGCAATTGAGAAGGCCTTGGGGAAGAAGGCCGTGATTGAGCGTTTACCCGAGCAGAAAGGGGACATGCCTCTGACTGCGGCAGATATTACCAAGGCAAGAACACTGCTCGGTTATTCACCCAGCACACCGATCCGGGAAGGCATTCCCAAATTTGTGAACTGGTACCGGGAACTTAACTCTCATGATAAGTTTAATAACTTGGGAGTCTGATGATGAATCCTCTCAATCCAGTTCGACTTCTTCAGGAGTTAATCCGCATTCCGAGCGTGAACCCCGAAGGTGAGCCAGGTGTTGCCAATCCCGGTGAGGGTAACATAGCCGTTGCCCTTGGAAAAGTCCTTGGCGATCTTGGTGCAAAAGTCAGTCTTAGGGAGGTCCTTCCAGGTCGTCCCAATGTGGTGGCACGTTTCCCTTCGGATCGCGAGGGGAAGCCACGTCTGCTTTTTGCTCCCCATACAGATACCGTGAGTGTCGTCGGGATGACGATTGATCCCTTCGGTGGCGAAGTGAAGGAGGGGAAGGTGTGGGGTAGAGGAGCTAGCGACACCAAGGGGCCAATGGCAACCATGATCGCCGCCTTGTCGCGACTTCCTGAGATGATCCCAACTCTGGGATATGAAATCTGGTTTGCCGGTCTCATGGGGGAGGAGTCGGGGCAGTATGGTGCGAAGGCGCTTGCGGAGGAGGAACGATTCGATTTTGTGATTGCTGGAGAACCAACCGACATCAAGACCGTTCATGCCCACAAGGGCTCTCTCTGGGTGACTCTCCTGGCACATGGCAAGGCTGTTCATGCCTCCGCACCCGAACTTGGTGAGAATGCAATCTATAAGATGACCTCCGCCATTGAACGGATCAGGGCATTGGTGCTTCCCGATCTCTCCAAGACCGTTCATCCGCTGCTCGGTAGCTCCACGCTCAGTGTTGGAACAATCAATGGGGGATCCAAGACAAACATTGTCCCAGACCATTGTGAAGCAACCCTCGATATTCGCGTTATCCCCGGCGAAGATCCTCTGCGGATTATTAATCTGATCCGCCAAGCTGCTCCCGATTTGGATGTCGTTCACCTAGGTTCAGCGCCGCTTTATACCAACCCGGATCATCCGCTGATTGCAAAGCTCTCTTCTCTTGGGGCAACCCCTATCGGTGCACCTTGGTTCTGCGATGCTGCAGTCTTTGCCCAGCAGGGGGTGGCATCCATCGCTCTTGGGCCAGGATCCATCGCTCAGGCTCATACTGCCGACGAGTGGATCGCCTGCGACGATTTGGAGTCAGGCGCTGATTTCTTCGAACGCTTTCTGAGAGCACTGGTTTAAGCTTTTTCCTCAATTTCCAGGCACCTGATGTCGGGAAGGTTGCGGTGCTGGCCAGCGTGATCAAGCCCATAACCGACAACGAATTCATTGGGAATCTCAAAGCCGATATAATCGGAGTGCAGGTGGGCTGCATGGTGTTTCCTAAGCAGGACGCAGGTTCTGACAGAGCGGGCACCTGATTCAAGAAGTGTGGAACTGAGTTTCGTCAGGGTCAGTCCCGTATCAAGAATGTCATCCACGAGCAGGATATCTTGATCGCGAACCAGTGGGGAAACACCCCAAGTCAGATCCAATCTGCCGGAACTGATCCTCTCCTTTCCATAACTGGAGGCCTTAATGGGTATCAGCGTGATGGGCAGGGAAATCTGCCTGATGAGATCCGAGGTGAATATCATTCCCCCGTCTAGTATGGGCATGATGCAGGGTGTCAGTCCCCGCATCTCAAGAGATATCTGCTCCCCAAGAGTGCGGATGCGTTCCTGAATCTCCGCTCGGTCGAGAAGGATACGGGAGAGTCTATCGTCCTTCATCGGGATCAAGTGTTCCGACTGAATGCAGTCCTTTGCCAGAGAGTTCGAAGATTTCGCTGGAAACGGGCATGGGTGAGATCAAGTGATCGTCATGGATGGTTTGGACCGCGGAGGCAATGCGATTGGCTAGTTTTGGAAACACGTAGATTTTATTCCGGCTTGGAATGGTAATGAGTAACTCAGGGCCAAAGATGGCACTGAAACGCTGCAGAAAACCGCGTGTCAGGATACAGGAGGCCACCATGGGATTATCCGAGGTGAGCACGGCCATCTGAATGACTGCGGAGCGATCCCTGACCATGACCGGATCGAGGGTTGCGAGGAGCAGTGAGGCGCGTTCTAGTGATTCCTTGATGAAGTTGTCCCAGTCTTTGTCATTAAGTCCGCTCTCCGTGCTCAATGGTTCGGAGACTCCATTTTCGGTGATGCGGGCGGGGAAGAGGATCGTTTGCCTTGATCCCTCAAGGAATCGATGGATGGGAGGGCGTTCAAAGGATCCACCTATCAGGAGGCCGGGATGGGAAGTATCTTTCCCGTCGGCATGAAGCAAAGGGGGCATCCAGGTGGGGGGGACGAATAGAAACAAGACTACCTTAAAGAGGTGGAAGTGAGACTTAAAGATGGATCCCCATGCATTCTGTTGAGACATCCGCTGGTCTTTCCCGATAATAGGGATTAAAAGAGGGGCATTCATGATCACTTTTGTTGAAGGGATATTGGAGGAGGTGTTGCCTAACACGGTCGTCGTCAATGCTGGCGGAATCGGTTACCAGATACTGATCCCTCTTTCGAGTTACAACAAGCTCCCGTCCATCGGGGGCAGGGTCAGGATGCTGACGCATCATCATGTCAGGGAGGATGCCCAGGTGCTTTACGGCTTTTCTTCAACGGAGGAGAGGGATCTTTTCCGCCTCCTGATCGCCCATGTCTCTGGAGTCGGACCGAAACTGGCACTTGCCTTCCTGAGCGGCATGTCCATCGAAGAGTTCAAGGGGGCGGTGGTGACCTCTGATATTACAGCTATCTCCAAGATTTCCGGAGTCGGAAAAAAAACCGCCGAAAGGGTCGTTCTGGAACTCAAGGATAAGCTTGGAGTTGCCGCCGAGTGGGAGGCCGCGAGTCGTGAGAATGCTCCTACGGGGATCGACCGTCACCTTCATGACGCCGTCCTGGCCCTGATTTCTCTTGGGTATAAGCAGGTCGATGCCCACAAGGCGGTCAAAGCTGTCTTGACTAGGATCTCTGCCGAATCCTCCGCTGAGGATGTACTCAGGGAGTCATTGAAGCATCTGCTCACTTGAAGGTGACGGAGTCAGCTCTCCCAACTCCTATTCCGTACGAGGCGCTGACCAAAATGGTGCCGGAGGGTGAGTTCTTTGCCGGAAAAGAATGGAGATGGGCTCCGGTTCCTTTTCGCCTGCCGGTGCATCTTTCCCGTGAGCTCGATACTATGGGGCATCGGTTGCATCAATTTGCCAAGGCCTGCGAATTACTCTACCGCCATAGCTTCGAGGGTAGGCAACCTGCGTGGATTGCCGAGCTGCTTGATCAGGGGAAGCCTAAGGAGGTTATTGCGCTGGGACGAGAGCAGATTCTGAGCGGTCAGATTGCAAAAATCATCAGGCCAGACCTGGTAGTGACTGAGGACGGATTCGCTCTTTGCGAATTGGACCAAATTCCGGGTGGAATAGGCCTCACAGCCTGGCTCAATGAAACTTATTCCTCCCAAGGGTTCGACGTGCTTGGTGGGGCCACGGGAATGCTTGATGGCTTTTCCTCGGTTCTGCCTCGCGGAGAGATCATTGTTTCGCGGGAGGCGGAGACCTACCGTCCCGAGATGGAGTGGTTGGCGAATCGACTCTCCAGTCGTCAAGGGAGCCGGGATTGGAGCGTGACCAATGATGCCGCCAGAGAGTCATGGTCGGGGGAAGTCTACCGATTCTTTGAGATGTTCGATCTCTCGAATGTGGCCTGCTCCAAAGGTCTGTTTCATGATGCCATTCATGGAAAAGTTACTGTGACGCCACCTCCCAAAGCCCAACTTGAAGAGAAACTCTGGATGGCCTTTTTCTGGATGCCTCCGCTTAAGGATTTCTGGCTGAGGCATCTGGGTGATCGAGGTGTGCAAGCGCTGAAGAAATGGATTCCTTACACATGGATCCTAGATCCCGCTCCATTGCCTCATCAGGCGGTTTATCCACGCCTTGAAATTCAGGACTGGAAGGAGTTGAGAGGGTTCAGTCAGAAGGAACGTGATCTGATCATCAAGATCAGCGGATTTGATGGGCGTGCCTGGGGGGCTAGAGGAGTCTCTCTTGGGTCTGATCTCTCGCGTTCAGATTGGGAGGAAAGTCTCCTGAATGCGCTTCGTGAATTTCCGGAACATCCCTACATCCTGCAGACCTATCGTCATTCCCTACTCTCGGATCAGCCTTATTATGATGATCAAGGCAACGTGGTGATGATGAAGGGGCGCGTACGCTTGAGTCCTTATTTTTTCATTGCTGGTGAGAAGGCGAACTTGGGCGGCGTTCTCGCGACCTTTTGTCCAGCGGACAAAAAGATCCTTCATGGTATGTCGGATGCGGTGATGGTTCCTGTCATCTCAGAGTGAGTTAGGATGCGTCTTGCCAGCCTTCTGGACGTTTGCTGAGAGGGTCGTTTGCTAGTAACTCCTACCCACGGGTGAAGGCCTCATCAATGAGAGGTTGGGGATGGTTGAGGAGTTGCTCCAACATGGTGTCCCAATGTTCCTGGCCCTTGAGGAGTTCGATTTCTATCCTGAGGTATCGTATCGGAATCTCCTGATTCAGGAGGCGCGGCATGCGGACGGCATCTTTCTCCGTCGTGAGGATGCAGGAGACCCCCCGTCGCACACACCTCCTTATGAATCGGTCAATCTCCCGCTTCGAATAGCGGTGGTGATCTGCATAGCTCTCCATTAGTTCGAGGGAGACACCAAGCCGACGAAGTCCTTGCTCAAAACTCTCTGGTGACGCAATAGCAGAGAGGGAGGCGGCTCTCAGTCCCTGCAGACTGGATAACTCAAGATTTTCCCCGGTCGATAAATCTTGCAACGCAACGGGACGGTGGCGGCACTCGATGATCGGTGCCGTTCGATTGTAGGCCCTGATCCTCGTATGGAGATCCTGAAGGTTGCTGCCATCGCATTTCGTGATCAGAATATGGCTGGCTCTTGAAAGGTTCTCAGGAGGCTCTCTCAAGGTGCCCCTGGGAAGGAGGTGCTCATTTCCAAACGGAGCCTCCCGATCAATCAGGACGAGGTCAAATCTCCGATGAAGACGCAGGTATTGGAGTCCATCATCAAGAAGGAGTAGGTCGGTTCCAAATCGAGAGATGGCATGTCGTCCGCACTCCACGCGATCCTTATCCACCACCACTGCAACTCCCCGAAGGTTCTTTGCGAGCATGAAGGGTTCGTCACCGGCTGTCTTAGAATCAAGAAGAAGAGCCCCTCCATCGGAGACCACGCGTACAGGTGAGCTCTCTTGTATGGGATATTTGCGTCGGGTGCTCTTATAGCCGCGACTTAAGATGGCGACCTTCCTGCCACGGTCGGATAGGTCACGGGCAAGCTTCTCAACCACCGGCGTCTTGCCTGTACCTCCGACCGTCAGGTTTCCGATGCTGACAACAGGACAACCGATCTGATGGCGGCGCATTATGTTCGAGGCGTAGAGTCTAAGGCGTAGTGACACGATCCCCAGATAAAAAAACGAGAGCGCCCGGAGAATAAGCCGCAGGATGCTGGCACGTCTTCCTGCTCTTCTCTCCAGGATGACATCAACCGCAAACTGCTCCAATCTGTCGAGGAGCCGTCGCATCAGAGGTTGATGACTCTGGCTCCTGAATTATCGGCGGAAGTGATGAGAATCTTTGCTCTGCCAGGTGCCGCCTTCTTCATGGAGAGCGAGATTTTCTTCGCGGATGATGTATCGGGAGCAAGGCAGCAAATGGTCGATCCTGATCCACTTAACCAACCCCCCAACGCGCCGGCTTCTTCCCCTGCCTCAATTACCTTGTTGAGGAACGGGATCAGCTTGGTACGGTAAGGTTGGTGCAGGCGGTCACCGAATGCCCCCTTGAGCAAAGAGTATTTCCCTGTTGCAAAGGCAGCCGCGATGACTGCGGCATCCGCAGCATTAGCAGCGGCATCGGGCAATGTGATAGATTGGGGCATGACTTTTCGTGCGTCAGGAGTTGCAATTTCGAAATCCGGGATCAAAAGAATGAATCGAAGGTCGGATGATACTTTGTAGCGAATGGGATCGCGTAGGGATCGTGCAATGGTGAACCCTCCTAGGATACCGGGAGCCGCGTTATCGGGATGGCCTTCC
>WBXH01000054.1 GCA_008933015.1 Verrucomicrobiota bacterium
CGCCGTCAGGGCAGAATCAATTCCCCCACTCAGCCCAAGCACCGCACTATTGAAACCACATTTCTGGAAATAGTCTCGCAAGCCCAGAATAAGAGCGTGATAAAGCTCCTCCAACTCGTCGCGGTAATTAGGAAAGTAAGGGTTTGCTGGGGATTCCACTACGGCGATCTCCTCTTGGAATCCCGACAACTCCTGGATCTGGGCTCCATCGATAGAGAGCACCAAGGAGTGCCCGTCAAAGACGAGTTGATCATTGCCACCAACAGAGTTGCAATAATAGATAGGTACGTTAAATCGCTTAGCCTGAGCGCTTAATGCCTGAATTCTTTTCGCTGGCTTCCCATACTGGAAGGGGGAAGCGCTCAGATTGATCAGAATTTCTGCGCCGGCAGCGACCAACTCGGCCGGGGGATCCACCCGGTACAAGGGCCCCGGCAAGAACTCGGGCGTCCAGAGATCCTCGCAAATGGTGATGCCTAGTTTCTTACCGGCGAACTCAATCGGCACCGACGAGTCTCCCGGCTCGAAGTAACGCGCCTCGTCAAAGACATCATAGTTGGGAAGCAGCCTCTTGTGGATGATCACAGGGGGCTTCCCTGTTTGTAAAAAGGCGGCCGCGTTGTGGAAGGGCTTCCCATGGCCGGTTGTGTTGCAGTCGATGAAACCGACCACTAGTGGCACCGCCCCCACCGCTTCTTGGATCTTTGCCAAGGTGGCGATGTTACGCTCCAAAAATTCACCCGCAAAAATCAAATCCAGCGGCGGGTACCCGGTGATCGAAAGCTCCGGCGTGACCACCAGTTCGGCCCCCTCATCAACCAACTCACGGTAAGCCTTGAGGATCTTGGCAGCATTGCCGTCAAAATCCCCGACCGTGGTGTTGATCTGCGCTAAGCCGATTCTCATCGGTTCCATCCTACCAGAATCCCCACTGACGTGTGGCACAAATATAAACGCCGAGCGCAAGATTGGCAGCAGCGTGCGCCAGCACGCAGGCGGTGAGGCTCTCTGTCCGGACAGCGACCAGATTGAAAAGAATGCCTGTCAGGAACGCCGCGGGCCAGTCCGACGGGGCGTGGACAGCCGTGAAAGCGACGACCACCGCCCAGAAGCTAAACCGGTTGCAGCTGCCAAAGGGGATAGCCTTGAAGTCCTCCCGGACAAGGTAGCGAAGCAGGAATCCCCGCCAAAAAATCTCCTCCACCAGCGGCACTACGATGACGAGCCGCGCAAAGCGTGCGGCGAGCATCCAGTTACTCATGCCAGGAACTGCCTCCGGATCGAATCCCTCCAGACGACGCGACTGATGAAAGAGCTCTTGAGGGGCGATCCAGAGTCCGAAGACCAACAAACCGACGGCAAGGCCTACCCCCAGTTTGGTCGCGGAGCTCTCCCCAAAATCATAACTTCTCCAGAACCAGAGGAGCGCCACGGCGCAGACAATGGTCTGGATGGGGTAGATCCAATACATGGGATCGAGCGGGATCCCCGCAAATGTCGTGAGGCCCAGAGCCTTTGCCCCAGAGACAGCAACCAGCCCAAGCATGAAGAGGGCAAACGGGGCGACATAGGCCCTCAAGTCTTTGCGTGTCGAGATCATCCCCTTGGCTATCAGCGGATCGCCTAAGAGGGAACTCTAAGAGGGAATTATTTTGCGTTCTTCCGGTTCATTTTTTGATCACTCTCCTCCATTCCATTTATCCCTGTGATCAACTCCTCTCCTTCTGCCGATCTCTTCCCCCTGCTTGGCTCCCATGTTCCGACGATCGGAGGCGTCGCCAGAGCCATCGATCGTGGCGTCGGCATCGGCTGTACGGCCATCCAGATCTTCGTGAAAAACAATATGCAGTGGTTTGCCAAGCCTCTCCCTCCCGAGGAAGTCAAGGCTTTCACGGAGCATCCCCTGCGGCACCGGCTCGGAGCTGTCGTAGCCCATGCCGGCTATCTCATCAACCTCGGAGTGGAGGGCACCGAAAACCATGCGAAGTCTCTCCGATCGCTTGCCGATGAAATGCTCCGATGCGAACAGCTCGGCATCCGTTCACTGGTCCTTCACCCGGGCTCCCATCTGGGAGCGGGTATGGAGGTGGGCATTGCCTGCGTGGTTCGCAATCTCGACCGGCTGCATGCGGAACATCCTAAACTGAAGGTTCGCATCACTTTGGAAACCACGGCTGGCCAGGGCGCCTGCCTGGGAGCACGCTTCGAGGAGATCGCCTCGATTATCTCGGCGGTGAAGGATCCGCAACGCCTTGAAGTCTGCCTCGACACAGCGCACGCGTTCGCCGCGGGCTATGATCTTTCATTGCCAAGTGGTGCCGAAACCATGTTCGCGGAGTTCGACCGTAGCATTGGTCTTCCCCTACTCTCCATCCTCCATCTGAACGACTCCAAGTCAGCCCTCGGTTCCCGTACCGACCGGCATGATAACTTGGGTAAGGGGAAGATTGGCTTGGAGACCTTCCGATGGATCATGCGTTCAGAGGCCTTGGCACGCATCCCGAAAATCCTCGAAACACCAAAGGGAAAAGACCTAGCTGAGGATGTCGAGGCGATGGCGTTGCTGCGAAGCTTTCAGGATGGTTCTACCTCATGAAGCGGACTCCTGCCGATAAAAGTCTTTTTCCCTCTTGGGGAGGGGGGTAGGTTCGCCTTGCAAGGAAGCTTACTTTCGACACCCCGACCTCTCGACCCCTTCGAACTCTTGTACCATGGGCAAACGCATCCTCATTCTCTCTGCAAGTGCCGGTACGGGACATCTGCGTGCAGCAGCTGCTCTTGAACAGGCCTTCAAAGGGATGCCTGAGGTCGACGAAGTGCGCTCCATGGATGCACTGAAGTACACGAACCACCTTTTCCGTGATTTTTACTCGAAGCTCTACACCCAGCTTGTGGAGAAGGCCCCCACCTTTCTCGGATGGTGGTACAAGACCAGTGATGAGCCATGGAGGACCGACAAGATGCGTCTCATGCTGGATCGACTCAACACGGTTCCCCTCATCAAGAAAATCGCCGCGTTCAATCCCGACATCACCGTCTGCACACACTACCTCCCAGCGACCCTAATTTCCCACCTCATCATGGAGGGAAAGTTGCAGGCCCGCCTCTCGATCGTGGTAACTGATCTGGATTTCCACGCGATGTGGCTGACCCGCACCTTCCACCGCTACTTTGTTGCCTTGGAGGAGACCAAGGTTCATCTCGGCAAGCTTGGGCTTCCACTCGATAGGATCACCGTCAGTGGGATCCCGATCGATCCCGTCTTCGGGAATCATCATCATGGAGAGCAGCACCGCATCCGACGGGAACTCGGCCTTGATCCCGATCTACCCGTCCTGCTGGTCTCCGCAGGGGCTCTCGGCGTGAGTCCTGCCGAGGTGGTGCTGGAGTCGCTCCTGGAACTCAAACATCCGGTTCAGATCGTCATCCTTGCTGGGAAAAACCCCGTCTTGGAAACGAAGCTCCACACCATCGCGGCCAGCGCTCTCTCCGCTGGTCTACGGATCACATCCCTTGGCTACACGACGGAAATGGATCGTTGGATGAAGGCTGCCACCCTCCTGATCGGCAAGCCTGGTGGACTGACACTCTCGGAGTGTCTGGCCAGCGGACTCCCAATGGTCATCATCTCACCGATCCCCGGGCAGGAGGAACGTAACAGCGACCATCTTTTGGAGAAGGGAATCGCCATCAAGTGCAACGACTACACGACCCTTGCCTATAAGGTTGACCAACTCTTAGGAGATCAAGATCGTCTCGCGCGGATGCGGCATCAGGCGCTGGCTTGGGCACGGCCCGGTGCGGCGGAGTTCATCGCACGCACACTTCTGGAC
Source organism: Verrucomicrobiota bacterium (assembly GCA_008933015.1). Classification (GTDB taxonomy): domain Bacteria; phylum Verrucomicrobiota; class Verrucomicrobiia; order Chthoniobacterales; family UBA6821; genus UBA6821. Next base: position 3,834 of record WBXH01000054.1, read on the forward strand.
GAGGACCTTCCCTCCCAGCCACCGGTAGAGCTTGGAAAAACACCCACACAATGGTGGCACCGCTGGCTGAAGTGGTGAAGGTTACAGGAGAGCCATGCACTCCACTCTCCCAATTACTCAGGACGGAGAAAAACCGCCGGTAAAACCTCCGAGGGTAGCCCCTTCGCACGATTTTCTTTGGGGGGTAGCGACCTCGGCCTATCAGCACGAGGGAGGCTTTAACGGCGAAGGGGAGCCTCAGAACAACTGGGCCTGGGCGGAACACAAACACCGGGTCGATCCTGCCGGGAAGGCCGCCGATTTTTGGCATCTGGCGGAGGAGGATTTTGCCCGTTGTCGTGCTCTTGGACTGAATGCCTTCCGACTGAGTCTGGCATGGGAGCGCATCCAGCCCTCCACTGAGCTAAGCTCCAACGGTCAACCAAGCCCCAATGCCCCCCCACCCTTCGACGAATCGGCATTGGCGCGCTATGCCGCACTTCTCGCCGACTGCCGCAAGCAGGGACTGGAGCCGATGGTGACCCTCCACCACTTCACCCACCCGGCTTGGCTTGGAGTCGATGCATGGCTCAATCCCGAGACCATCGAACACTATCTCCGTTATGTGGAGAAAACCGTCGTCTACTTCCTTGAAGTGCTACCACGTGATCATGGCACCGAGCCGCCACGCTGGTTCCTCACGATCAACGAGCCCAACCTCCTCGCTATTTGCAGTTATCTGAATGGTATTTTCCCTTCGAGTGCCGGGACACCGAAGAGCCTTTATCAGGCCGTAAAATGCCTCTCTCACCTAATGGAGGCTCACGTGAAAGCCCATCGTCTGATCCACCGGCTCTACACCGAGCAGGGGCGCACCGGACATTGGGCCCCAATGGTGAGCTTCAACAACTACAGCAGTGACCTCTACTGGGGGGATCAGGCTTGGCTCGAGCTTCTCTTCGCCCCCTCGCGAGGCATCCCTCGCGGTCACCTCTTCGCTTACCTCTGGAAACAAGCCTGGACCATCGATGCGGCCTTTCGGAAAGCCGCCCTCCCGATCCGCCCGAGGGCCCGTTACTGGTCGGGTCAGATCCTGAAAAATCTCCACCACCTCGCCGCCTTTGCGTTCTCTTTCGAGAAGGCCTGGGTTCGTCTCCTCGATGTCCTCTACGACGTGCCGGAGGGATCCCACCCACCCCTTGATTACATCGCCTTCGACTACTACGACCCGTTCATCGCCCATGTCCTGCGCTGGCCTCGCTGGCATGATCTCTTCCACAAGCACCGCCAGCACCCGATTCCGAAGCGCCCTCCGTTCCACGAGCGCCTCCTCGACAGCATCACGAACAAATGGTGGGACTGGAAACTCCTGCCCGAGGGGTTGGCCTATTTCGTTCACATCTTAGAACGCTTCGATCTGCCCATCGTGATTGCCGAGAACGGGATGGCCAATCGTTCCGATCCCCACCGGCATCACGGACGTCATGACAAACTGCTCCGGAGTGATTTTTTGCACCGTCACCTTGCCGTCGTGAAAGCCTTGAAGGCGAAGGGTGTCAGACTCATCGGCTACTTCCACTGGTCCCTCGTGGATAACTACGAGTGGGGCTCCTACGCTCCGAGGTTCGGATTGTTTAACCGGGAACGCGAGCCGGTCGATTTCCGTGGCGACAACGCCTCGGCCACATACGCGCAGGAGATTGCCGAAGAATAGTCGGCAGGCCCGCCTATTTTCTTTGAGACTATTTTATCTTTGTGGGTTTAATTAGGGACGTATGAATAGCTCTGCCCCCACGCGACTTTACCTCTTTGGAGGATTGTTCCTCCTCCTTTTGGCCATTTTGATCTCCCGCTGGATCTCCGACTGGGGACTGGTGACCCTCCACGTGAAAGATGCACCGCTCGGCAAGGTGCTTGCTTCGATTGCGAGCCAAGGCCATACCCACGCGAAGACCTCCCTCGATTCGACGCTCCCCGTCTCCCTTGATGTGGATAAAGTCACCCCAGCCGTGGCCCTGGATATCCTATCCGGACGCTTGGATGCAGACATGCGGGTGGTTTATCTGGCCGCTCCGACCAAGAGCGCCTTGAATGCTGCCATCACCTCCCTGGAGACAACGGGGAAGGTGGCTGATTGGACGCCCCACTTTTACCAAGGGCCCTCCGCCGTTGGCGTTATCGGCACGGATCCCTCCACCTTGGAGCTGAAGATCGAGGGGCCGGACAACCAACTGCCGCTGCTCCTTGATCAGGCGGCCCAGAAAACCGGCGTCATGACCGGCACCCCTCAGGATTGGTCGCCATCCGTCTCGAAGCTTCCCCCAACGGCACCTGCGGGCAAAGTCATCAAAAATCTCGTCGGGTCGGCTCACGGGCAACTTGCCAATTTCTTTTTCCTTACCAAGCAGGAATGGCGTAACCGCCGACCCCAAGCAGAGGGATCTCCTCAGGCTGAAGGTGGCGGACAGCCGCAGAGTGGAGATCCCTTTGCTGGGATGAATGGTCAGCGCTCTCGCATGAATCCGGAGTGGCGCGAGGCGCGCGTTCAGGCCCAGATCAAGCAACTCCCACCCGAGGCTCAGGCCGCCGCCATTAAGGATGTCGAGGAGATGAAGGCCGTCTTCAAGCAGATGCAGGGCCTCTCCCAAGAGGAGCGTCGCGCCAAGTGGGAGGAGCTGATGAGCAATCCCGACTTTGCCGATCGCATGGAGAGCCGCCGCGCCGTCAGGCAGCAGTCCCAAACAGCAGAGCAACGCATCGATCGAGGGATCTCCTACCTGGAACGCAGGCAGTCCGTCATGTCAGGCCAAGGCGGCACGAGTGTGGGCGGAAATGGAGGTGGTGGCGGTGGGGGGGGCAATGGTGGTGGAGGACGTGGCCGATGAAATCCTTACTGATCCATATTTCGTCCGTTTTGAAATCCATGAAGCCATTCAGTCGGCTGCATGGATTCACGGTGATCGAACTGCTCATCGTCATCACCATCATCGGGATCCTAGCCTCCTTACTGACACCGACCATTCAATCCTCTCTGGAACACGCCAAGGCGGCAAAATGTCTCGGAAACCTGCATCAAGTCGGCACGGACGTTCTGTCGTATATTGCCGATCCCATGAACAACAATAAATTTCCACCTTTTTTTGATGTCTCAGCAAGTGAGCTAACACCTCTCACCTCACTCTCCAACTACGGGCTGACACTCGCCACATTAACATGCCCTTCGGATCCCAAGCCGGATCCTAAATACGGAAGCTACCTGTGGAATGCTGTACCAGATACTGACGATGCTGCTTCTATGAAAAGATATGGTCGAAGTGGCAGGGTCACGATCATTAGTAAGATCAGTAAACTCCAGTTAGCCACGGACGGACACTACGGAGCCACAGCCGGATTCCCCCATCCGGGAAATAGTTTCAATGTTCTCTGGGCAGACGGACACGTCACTGTCAGCAACGCGCTGATCAGCACCATCCACTAAAAAAGAATCTCCCGCTCAGAGAGCTTCTTCGGACCGGAGCTGTCTCGCCATCAGCGCCTTCATGGCTTGGCCCGCCGTCTTCTCGCCATGAATCAGGGCATGCACCTCGTCGATGATCGGGGTCTCCAGATTCAACCTGCGGGCGCAGGCATAGGCACTGATCGTTGTGGGGATCCCCTCGGCAACCATCGTCATGGATCCGGTGATCTCCGCCAGCGATTCACCTCGTCCAAGGCGGAATCCCACCTGATGGTTGCGGCTTTGCGAGCTGAAACAGGTGACCATCAAATCGCCGACGCCACTCAGTCCACGGAAGGTCTCGTGATGTCCGCCCATCGCCACACCCAGGCGCGTCATTTCGGCAAGCGATCTGGTCACGAGCCCGGCCCGGGCATTCTCTCCGAGGCCCATCCCGTCAGAGACACCTGCGGCGACGGCAAAGACATTCTTAAGCGCCCCGCCTAGCTGGATCCCCCGCACATCGGAGCTTGTGTAAGCACGGAAGCTTGTCCCTTCAAAGAGGGCCTGCAGTCGGGGAAGCAACTCCGGCATCATGCATCCGATGACTCCCGCGGCCGGAATCCCTCGTGCGATCTCCCCGGCCAGATTCGGTCCCGAAAGCACAGCCACCGGGACACCCGTCACTGTTTCTCCAAGCACCTCACTCATCAGAAGCCCCCGCTCCCGCTCGATTCCCTTCGTACAGGAGAGGATGATTGTGTTCTGCCCAAGCCCTGCTTCGGCAAGGCTTGAGGAGATCGATCTCAAATGGCTCGAGGGAATAGCCAGGAAAAGGATCTCGGCTCCGACGCATTCCTTAAGCGAAGTCGTCGGGTGGATCAAAGGAGGTAGGGAGACGCCTGGAAGGTACTTTCCGTTCTGACCCGCAGAACGCATTGCTTCCACATGAACGGGATCATGCCCCCAAATGGTGACCTCCTGCCCCCGCTTGGCCATCA
>WBXH01000055.1 GCA_008933015.1 Verrucomicrobiota bacterium
CCGCTCCACTTCTGCGCCGTGTCGTTTTGTCGCCTTGCTACCAGTACTTCACGTCAGCATGGTTACCGCCGCACCTTGCTACGCAGCTAGGTTTTTAAAGAACGCATCCAGAAGTGTTCAATGTTCTCAATAGGGTGACGGTGATTGCCGTACGGAAAGCTGGAACATTATCACAGGCGGGCCTTCAACCGCCGAATCCCCGCCCAGACTAACAATAAGACCACGGGCACAGACCCCGCCATCATCCAAACCTTTGGAAGATGCCACGCTTCAGCCAAGGGTGCGGTCAGATAAGCCATCAACTCCAAAACATAATAGCTGATGGCTATTACCGACAGGCCCTCGACCGTATGTTGCAGGCGCAAGGCCGTATCTGCGCGGGTGTCCATGCTTTGCAAAAGCTGTTGATTTTGCGCGGAACGGGTGACGTCGACCCTAGTCCGAAGCAGTTCCGCCGCTCGTGCCGCCCGATCCGCCATCAAGTTGAGGCGCGCTTCGGTGGCGCGTACAGTGCGCATTGCGGGGTCATAGCGGCGCATCATGAATTCGGCAAAAGTTTGTCGACCATGAAAACGCATTTCACGTAAGACGGAGATACGCTGGTTTACAATCGCCTCATAGGCGGCGGTGGCTGGCAAACGAAAGCTGGTCTGCACTGCTAGGCATTCCAATTGACCCGCAATGGAGAGTAACTCGTGGAGGGCCTCTTCGGGGGAATCCCCAGGCTGATCTAACCCTGAGACCAGAGCCGAAAGGCGCGGGTCCAGCGTATTCAATGCTCCCGATAATTCCCAAGCCCTTGGCAGGCCAAGCATCGAGGCCGCACGATAGGTTTCCAACTCGCAGAGACGTTGTACAATACGACCGACCCTACGTGTGCCGGTTCCTTTACGTACGAAAACTGAAAAGCGCATGAACCCCGACGCATCGATGCAAAAATCTCCTGCAATGACCGCCGCCCCATCGAGGACATAGGAGACGGCGAGGCTTTCGGGGACAAACCAATCCAGCAACCTCGGCAGGATGTGATCCTCCTGCTCGGGCAGCTCCTCGACGCGGATCATCATTGCAACCATTGTCTGGCCGGGTGCTTTCGCCAACCAAGCTGGAGGCAGTACGGCTGCTCCTGCTGGATCAAAGGCCCGCTCATCCAAACCGGGGGTAAAAGCGGAATAGGTCACAAACTCGGTGTGCGATTCCCATTTCAAATCTGTTTTTCCAAGACTTGCGTCGAAATGTGTCGTTCCCGCCTCGGGATGACTCACCCCAAATTGATCGAGCAGGTCAGCCAGATGGACCCGGTCCTTGTCGCGGTTCCGTTTGCGGGCGTCTTTGGGTTCCTTGATCGCAAAATAAACCACCTGACAGGGTGCCCTCAGTACGGGAAAGGGTCGCGCATGCAGCTCAGCGACCATGGCATGGCGCAGCGGGTGATCGGGAAGTGGTCTCATGGGTTTATTTTTAGTTAGGGTTGTTTTCTGTCCCGGAGAGTTTGGCGCCACCTTTGATCCATCCCGAGAGACGGACGCGCTCTACTAGAGCCATATGGGGGACTGTAAGCGCCGCGAGTCCCACAAAGACGATCTGAACGATTCGTTCATCAAGCGATTTCTCCTTGAGGAACTCCCAGGCCCCTACGGAGATCACCAAGACTCCGATCATAGGCAGGAAGGCGGAGATCGCCAGGAGGCTCCTGGAGAAATTCCCCGAGTAGTCGATTGTCCTTAGGATATGGCGTGCGCTGTGCATTCCGCAAAAAAACAGGGTGAATGCAAGGAGCGGGGGTGCCACAACGGAGAGTACAAGGACGGCACCGATCTCCAAGGCTCCCAGCCCATTGGACCAGGCCAGCAGGATGACTGAGAGAACGGCACAGGGGAGCCAGATCCAAGCAAGCAGCGTGATCCAAGGCATCAGCGAAGCAGCCGGATTCGTCCCAACGAGGAATCCAAAGAGCCGACCCATTTCCCCCGAATGCAAGAGCGCGGGTAGGACCAGAATGCTTCCGCCGTAAAGGATCCGGGTGAGGAGTGGGGTTCCTTGCTCGGGATCTCCGGAAAAGTGTGCCGCCGAGATCAGAAGGAATAGGATTAAAAAAACCATCGGCGCCCACCACCAAATCGCCACCACTAAGGCTGCTAAAAGAAGGTAGATCAGCGTGAAGAGGATCCAGTCTGCCAGTTTCCGGAGATCGTAAAGTTTGTAGGCAAAGATGGTGTCGAGAGCACCGTGTGGAACTCCCAAAAGCAGGATCAGTGTGGCCAGGAGGATCAATCCTGACTGGTCCGAAAAGCTGCCTCCCCACACTTCAGCAAAGATGGCCGAGGCGATGGCCAAGACGCTAAAAGCCAGCCCTTGAATTCGTAGGGGTTTTATGAAACTCGCGGCATTCATGGGACGTGAGATTTTCTTTTGCCTAAAGGAAGCCCCGCCGCAGTCGCGAGTTCTAGCAGAAAAGGTGTTGGGGGAAGCGACGCCATGATCGCGGCACAATCCGAGAGGGTGCCCTGATCGTTCATGAAGCGGGCGACCCGCGCCGGCTTAACCTTGGCGAAAAGGGAGAGAAACAGATCGGGAGCTAATTCCTGATTGGAGGAGAGCACACGCAAGAAAAGAGCGTCCATGGCACGTGTCAGCGGGTGATCGTGCGGATGGGGTCTTGGGGGCTTTCCTGTAGCCAGAGCCATCGCGCACGCCTGAGACCATTTCCATATACGTTGAAAGGCGTAGCCGCTACTCGGCCTTGCTCCTCCGGCCATGAGCCCTGCATGGACGTAACTGGGATCGTTGCCTAAATCCTCAGCCGGCTGTTTCATCTGTCCCGTGTTTCTCATAGTTCCCATGGGCAGAATCCCATGTTCACTTCTCCCCGATAATGCATGAAGTCCTTGGAGCCGATTCTTGGTGAGCGACTTCAGTGGCTCCGCCAACTCCTCCGCGCTCAAAGGCCGTGGCCCGAAAACCGTAGCCTCCACAAGGGCCTCTCTCTTTGAAAAAGGAAGCACGTAGAGGAAGAGGATGGTTTCTGGCAAGCTTCCTGAAAAATCCATCAGTTCGACACATCCAGGATCAAAGAGGTCTCCCTCGGTGGTGATCTCTTCTCCCAGAAAGGACTGCCACAGCATCGGGTTGCTAGCCGGCGAAGAATGCACCAGCGGAGAAGATCCGGGTCGGGTATCTACGATCCAGGGTGCGGAATATTCCCCCAAAGGAGTGCTTACATGCCAGAGCCCTTTACGTTTAAAAATCTCTCCTGTGATGAGGTTGCCCCTCTTCAAGTCGATCCGTGGCGACTCGGAGATCAGTCTCTGCGCTGTCTGATAAAAGTCCTGAGAGGATACCATCAGGTACGGGGTTTCTTTGCAGTGGCGGGTAACGCGAGCCTTGCTTGTGGTGATGGAAAAAGATTCCCACCGATGAGTGACAAACTCTTCCGAATCGGATCCGAAGCCACCCCAAAAACACCAGGTCCTATCGTTGGTATAGTGGGTCCTTCCTTCGAGGATTGTGGTCTTCGGGGTGTGCTCACCGAATTTGGAAAGATTCATCCCAAGACTCAGCCCCGCACATCCTCCACCCAAAATAATGAGATCTGAGTGGAAGCTCATGTGCTGATGGTGAAGCCCTCTAGGGCTGCGTGAAGTTCCGCGCAGTGGGCAGCAGTAGGGGACCAGAAGGATCTCTTGAGTGGTTGACTGGTGAGGGCCGTAAAGGAAAGAAATGCCTTTTGTGGTGCAGAGACCATGGCGCGGTTGGACCAACAGTCCCCTTCGCGGTCAAGGAGTGCGGTGCCAATACCGCGGTAGATCCGTGAAGCGACGAGGATGGCCCCGCGGGCGCGCACAGGTAGATAGCACAGGCCAGCCTCGCCGCTCTTGTAATACTCGTCGGCCAAGTGAAGAAGGTTGAGAATGGCTGCCGACACTTTGGAGCGCACAACGGAGTCGGGGTGGATCAGCTCTTCGGGAGTAAGATCTCCCACCAAGGTGGCTGGAAGGTAGCGCCGTCCCATGGAGGCATCCTCGACGACATCACGGCAGATATTGGTGAGTTGCATGGCAATGCCTAGGTCGATCGCATGGGGGAATGCCGAGTGGGATTCCACATCGAGAACACGACACATCATCAGGCCAACGGTTCCGGCCACGCGATAGCAGTAACGGATCAACTCAGGGAGATCCCCCACGCAGACTCTTTCCAGATCGGAGGAGGTTCCTCTTACTAGATCAAGAATCGGTCCTACAGGGATGCCGCACTCCCGAACCAAAGCCAGTCCGTCGCTGAGAGAGGTGTCTCGTGATTTGCCGTTCAGGATCTCTTCACGGACCGATGCGAGTTTTGTTCGAGCAACGGACGTTGAGGAAGCCTCATCGGTGAGGTCATCCAGGTAACGGCAAAAAGCGTAAAGCCTGGTGGCCCTCTCCGCGTGCTTTTGCCCGAGCAGATGACGCGCCCAATGGAAGCTGCGGCCCTTGCTCGCAAGAACCGTATCGGCGTGCTTTACCGCCTCGTTGGGAGATAATATACCGCTCATCCGTGGGCATCAGAATCTGCCTCTGGGATGAGGGCATCGATTACTTTTGCGGAGCAAAGAACACCGGGCAAACCTGCTCCGGGATGGGTGCCGGCACCTGTCAGGAAGAGATTCTCGATCCCCTCACCCTTGTTATGGAAACGAAACCAGGCCGACTGACGGAAGATGGGCGCAATGGAAAAACCGGCTCCGTGAACGCTGAGATAGTCTTGTTTGAAATCCTGGGGAGTTTTGAAAAAGTCAGCTCTGATTGTTGAAGAGAGATCCGGAAGGATGGTTTCCTCAAGGGCTTTGACGATGCGATTCCGAAGTTCCGGTCCCTGGGTGCTCCAATCGATCCCGGATTGTAGATTGGGTACCGGACAGAGCACATAGAAGCTGTCGCACCCGGAAGGAGCAAAGCTTGGATCGGTGGCTGTGGGACGGTGCAGATACAGGGAGAAATCATCCGCAAGGATCTGCTTGTTGAAGATATCGTCGAGCAGTTCCTTGTATCTGGTTCCCAGCCAGATGGTATGGTGAGCCACCTCCGGATAGGTGCGCGAGGTTCCAAAATAGAGCACGAAAAGCCCCATGGAATATTTTGCCCCGGCAAGTTTCAGTCTTGCGGATGCCGCCTGCTTGGAGGGTTTGATCATTCTGCCATAGAGATGAGCGGGATCGGCGTTGGAGACAATCAGGTCGGCATAGATCGTCTCGCCCCCCTCAAGAAGGACCCCTTTGGCTTTGCCATCCTCCACCACGATCCTGTCGACCGTCGTGCCCAATCGTATCGTGATGGCATGTCTCTTCATGAGGCTGGCGAGGGAGGCTGTAATGGCGGCGGTGCCCCCCATGGCAAAATGAACACCATGAGCCCGCTCCAGATAGTGGATCAGGGAGTAGATGCTCGTGGTATCAAACGGGTTTCCCCCCACAAGCAGGGGCTGGATTGAAAAAGCTTGTCGTAGTTTCGGGCTGCAAAGATGACGGCATACCATTTGCCAGACTGTCTCGTGATTCCGCAAGCGTAGGAGCTTCAGAACTTGTCTTAACATGGTTGAGAAGCGGTGGAACGGCACCGCAGAAAGTTCGCCAAAGCCTACTTCGTAGATCCGCTTTGAGTGCTCCAACAGGCGAAGGTATCCCTCCCTATCACGCGGCTCGATGCGAGCTATCTCCTCCAGTGTCTCCTCCAGTGTCCCACCGTAGTCGAACGTGGAACCGTCAGGGTATCTGAAACGGTACCAAGGTTTCAGAGGGACAAGGGCCACATGGTCGTAAAAATCTTCACCGAAAAGGGCAAAGAGCTCTTCCAGAAGAAATGGTGCGGTGATGACGGTGGGGCCGGCATCATGAAGGAATCCCTCCCGCTCATAAAGCTGCGCACGACCTCCAAGTTTGTCGGCACGATCCAGCAGGGTGACCTGGTAGCCTTTCGCCCGTAGCCTTAGCGCGGCTGCAATGCCGCCAAAACCCGCTCCGACAACGAGAGCCTCCATACGGTGCACCTATCAGTGCGTCGCTTCTAGGCGATGTGAAAGATCCAGGGCAAGTTCGCGAAGTAACGAGCCTGACTGATTTGGCAGTGACCGTGCTAACTCGATCGATTTTCTCAAGTGTTCCAAGGCATGCTGCCGAGCCCTGTGTGCAGCCTCGTGTTCCGAGCAACCGATGGCCGCCGTAAGAACGAGCAAGGCATTGACGGAAAGGGATCCGCGATCTTGCTCCACATCTTCCAGATCATCGGCAATCTGATATCCGATGGCAAAATGGTTGGCGGCAAGCCGTGCATCGGAAGACCACATGCCCTTCGCTGATCCAGTGAGGGCAAGTTCAAGCGGAAGACTCAGCAGGGCGCCGGACTTTGTCGCCGCGATGGATTCGTACGCGTCCATATCGCGGAGCACATCTCCGGTGGGAATGAGGCGTGTGCACTGTCCTCCGATCACCAGGGCGATCCGGGAGTGTACCAGAGCGAAGAGTTCAGGAAGTAATCTGGTGTCGGTGAACCGGGCGAGGGCTGCGAAAGATGACGAGAGCAAAAGGTCTCCCGTACAGAGGGCCACATCGTCCCCGTACGCAATGTGAACAGTTTCTACTCCTCGGCGGGAACTTTCCCGGTCCTGCAGGTCGTCATGGACGAGTGAGGCGTTATGAATGAGTTCGACGCAGGAGGCAATGGCCACCGAATCCTCGGGAGGAAGGCCGAGTGCCATGCCCGCGGAAAGGGCCAGTCTGGCCCGGACGCGGCGACCGCCTGAAGAGAGATGGTATGAAGCTGCACGGGTTGGCTCAGAAGGACCCTCAAGGAGTTTCTCCGAACCAGTGTGGATAACGTGTACTAACGCCGCCATCCGATCCTCCACAACGCCAATCAGGGACTCGTCGTGCAGTATCGAATCTAGTGATTCCCGGGCAATGGTGGTCATGGCTCTAAACAGGGGGAGAGGCCTTAGATGGGCCTAAATCATTAGAGGAAATCCGTGTGCCGGTTGCCCGGCACACGGAAAAAGTCCTGAAAATTACTTGGAGTGTGCCTCTGTCTCGCTGACAGCTGCCGCCCAGATAATGACACCGAAGGCAATCTTGTTCAGCACGTCGGCCAGATTATAGACAATATTGAGACCCTTCATGCTATCCTCGGGATTCGCTCCCGTAAGATATCCAACAAAGTATCCGATCGGATAGATGGCCCACCCGAAGGTCACAATGAGACGCATCAGGTTGAAGGCAGATTGCACGGCGGGAGGAGCCTTTTGTGCATTGATCTTGCTGGCCTCTCCAAAGAAAATTTCGAAGAGGATATAGGCCCAACCGAGCATGCCAACGATGAAGGCGGGCAGGGCGGCAACGTAGTGTGCTTCGCCGAGATATCCACCAACCAGCATGACCAGGGTGCCCAGCATGAGACGCCAGAAGACACCGACCGGCACCTTGGTGATAGCGGAGAGGATGAGGAAGAACTCTACCATCAAGAGAGGTACGGTGATGAGCCAATCGATGTAACGGTAGACGGTTGGTGTCTGACCAGTAGTCACCCAGACCTCGCGCATGTAGAAGTAGTGAACCGCCGCAACCAAGGTCACGAGTCCGGAGACGGTGAGCGAGGTCTTCCACTTTCCAGCAACACGCTGGGTCTCAAGGAAGAAGAAGGCTGTTGAAGCCACAAGGGCCATGGAGATCAGCCAGAATGACATGCCGACGAAATCGTTCGGCTGGAGGACGACACCCGAGGATGCCTGGGCCTGGCTGGGGAGGATAAGTGCCGCAAGGATTAGTAGCGGCGACTTGGTGAGTAGGGATCGCATCTTCATTGTTTTATGTTTTTTGGGTTGGGGGTTGGGGGTTGGGGGTTTACTGCAGGGGACTAAAAGCAAAGAAAATGAAACTCAAGAGCTGCTAGACTCCTCAGAAAATAAAGGAGCCTGATAATGGTTTGGGGAACACAATAGCGCACTTCACAGGGGGGTATTCGGAGTTACTAGGGACGCTGTATTTTAGCGTCAAGGGAATTCCCTTCCTTTTTCTTTTTCTAGTTTTCTTTTTTGAACCTCAAAACACTACCTCACCTCCCAGAAAAAGCATGCGCGTTCAACTCCTCACGGTTGAACGGGGTGGACAGGTTTGCGATAAAATATCATAGAACTTGCGGAGGTGTGGCTGAAGGTTAACGTGAAAACAATGTCCCCC
>WBXH01000056.1 GCA_008933015.1 Verrucomicrobiota bacterium
GCTCGTCATTGCTGGCCTAGTGGCCGCTCTGGCCGGTCTGATTGTGGGAGGGCCCTCACTCAGACTTCGGGGCGATTATCTTGCAATGGTGACGCTCGGATTCGGTGAGATCATCAGGGTCCTACTGCAGAACACGAATGCCGTGGGGGGCGCTCGTGGAATGGAGGGTATCCTGCCCGTGACAAATCTCTTCTGGGCCGTGGGTGGGGCCGTGGTGACCCTCTACACGATGATGGCTCTTGTCCGATCCACCCATGGGAAGGGGTTTCATGCCGTGCGCGATGACGAGATCGCCGCCGCTGCCATGGGGATCGACACGACTCGCTTCAAGATCACGGCCTTCGTGATAGGGGCTTTTTTTGCGGGGATTGCTGGCGCTCTCTACGCGCATGCCGTGGAGTTCATCAGTCCGGAGGGATTCAATTTCCTGAGATCCTTTGAGATTATCGTGATGGTGATCCTGGGAGGGATGGGACGTCCCGTCGGAGTCGCGGTCGCCGCGATCCTGATCACACTCCTCAACGAATGGTTAAGGGATCTCTCCGGCTACCGGATGGTGGTCTACGCGCTCATTATTATCCTCTTCATGATTCTCAGACCGGGAGAGCGCTTGGCCGTCTGGTGGCGGCAATTTGTTAACCGGCTTCCCTTCCTTGGAAGGATGACGGGAGGAGCTACGTCGGAGATCCCATCATGAGTCCCACTGAATCCGCACTGCTCGATGTCAGGAACTGCTCGCTCCGGTTCGGAGGACTCTCCGCGCTGACCGATGTTTCGTTAACGATCAATCCGGGTGAGTTGGTCGGCCTGATTGGCCCCAACGGAGCTGGAAAGACGTCGCTCTTCAATATCCTGACCGGCGTCTACCAACCCACGAGTGGCGAGATCCTCATCGAGGGCAGGCATAGCGCGGGGCTCCCGCCCCACCGCATCAGTCGTCTCGGAATGGCACGGACATTCCAGAATATCCGTCTCTTCGGCTCGCTGGATGTCGGGATGAATGTCCGGACCTCCTTCATCGCGCGCTTGCACCATGGCCTTATCAGATCTGTTCGTCGGGGAAGGGCCTTCAGGGCGGAGGAGGCCAAGATCAGTAAGGAAGCCGGACGACTGCTCGCCTATTTCGGGCTCGAAGAAGTTGCCACAAGACCGAGCCGCAGCCTTCCTTACGGAGATCAGCGCCGGCTCGAGATTGTCCGGGCACTCGCCGCAAAGCCGCGCCTGCTTCTGCTCGATGAGCCTGCGGCAGGAATGAAGCCCTCCGAGAAGGATCAACTCCGACTGCTGATCGCAAGGATCCGTACGGAATTCGGGACAGCGATCCTGCTGGTCGAGCATGACATGAAGGTCGTGATGGGGATCTGTGAGCGTCTGATCGTACTGGATCAGGGACGGGTGATCGCCTCGGGATCTCCCGCCGAGATCCGTGCAAATCCCAAAGTGATCGCCGCCTACTTGGGAGAGCCTCATAGAAAGGGGGATCATGAAGAGAGTGATCCAAATAAAGGAAAAGACCGATGAGTTCAGAATCTTCGATCAACAAGGAAGCGTCGGAAAAGAAGACCGCATCCATGATGCTCGAGATCATTAACCTTGAGGTGCGCTATGGCGTGATCCCTGCCCTTCATGGACTCTCGCTGAAAGTTCCCAAGGGGAGCATCGTGACTCTGATCGGGGCAAATGGGGCGGGAAAGTCGACCCTGCTAAGGACGATCTCCGGGCTCATTGCCCCCCATTCGGGATCCATCCTCCTTGAGGACAGGGAGATCGCTGGGACACCCGCGCATAAGATTGTGGGTGGGGGGCTTGCCCATGTCCCCGAGGGGCGACTTGTTTTCCCCGATCTCACCGTGAAGGAGAATCTGAGGATGGGAGCCTATCTACGCCGTGACCGTAAGGAAATTGCGGCTGATCTCGAATGGGTTGAGGAGTTCTTTCCCCGCCTCCGGGAGCGGATCAGCCAGTTGGCCGGCACTCTCAGCGGGGGTGAGCAACAAATGCTCGCAATCGGTCGCGCCCTGATGGGAAGCCCCCGCTGTCTGCTTCTGGACGAACCCTCGCTCGGGATCGCCCCCTTGCTGGTGGAGACGATCTTTTCACGCCTTGTCGACCTGAACCAGGAGCGTGGGATGACAATGCTCCTAGTGGAGCAGAATGCCTCGCTGGCTCTCAGGGTGAGCGATTATGCCTATGTGCTTGAAACGGGAAGGATTCATTTGGAGGGGCCCGCAGCCGAGATTAAGAATCGCCCAGAGATCCAGGCAGCGTATCTGGGGCACTGATCCCTGAGTGACTGTGAGCAGAGGGCAGAGACCAGTGGTCAGAAAGTGGGTAAGTTTGGGAGGTGACTCTTTTTTCCGGTTCCAACCCTCGTTCCAGATGGCTGACGCTTCGTCTTGCCCTGCCTCCCTAACCTAGGTTAACAAGGGAAGCTATGGTTTTCTCCGCAACAGCACTATTCCTTCTCGATGCCGCCGCCTCTGGGGCTCAGGCGCCTAGCCCCATCACACAGTTTGCTCCGCTGATTTTTATCGGCGTGATCTTCTATTTCCTGCTGATTCGCCCTCAGCAGAAGCAGCGCAAGGAGCAGCAGAAGCTGGTCTCGGCCCTCAAGACGGGTGACAAGGTGGTCACGAGCTCTGGGATTTACGGGATGATCAGCAATGTGAAGGAGACCACCGTGCTTCTGAAGGTGGCCGACAACGTGAAGATCGAGATCGACAAGGCCTCTGTGGCGACCGTGCTGCAAAGCTCCCCCGAGATCTCCGTGGAAAGTCCCGAAGCTTAAGCTTAAGGGTTTTCCTAAAAAAACATCCCTAGCCGGAATTCTGTTTTTCAGTTCCTCCCCTACGCTTCTCAACGTCATGACTCCTCTTCTCACCTTCTTTTTCGGGCTTCTGATCCTAGGGCTCTTTGCCTGGTACTTTTCCACGGAGCGGGATGCCAGAAAGCGCTGGATCGGGCTGCTCCTGACTGTCCTTCTCCTGCTCTTCTGTCTCGACTCAGCCACCCCACCCGCCAAGAAGATCCGCCTGGGACTTGATTTGCGAGGCGGTACCTCCTTCCTTCTGCAGTTGGTGCCACAGAACGGCCAGCAAATCACTGCGGACATGCTCCAGCAGGCGGTCGAGGTCATCCGTAAGCGCGTCGACCAGTTCGGCGTTGGTGAACCGGTCATTGCGCCACAGGGCACCGAGAGGATCCTTGTCCAGATTCCAGGCCTCGATCCCGCCCAGATCCAGACTACCCGTGAACAACTTCAACGCGTTGCAAAGCTTGAATTTGCGGAAGTCCATCCCGACTCGGCTTCTTTAATCGCTCAGATTGATAAGGGGGAGACGATCCTTCCACCCGGTTTTGTCATCAAGGAGCACATCCAGAACTTCGAGGGGAAGGATGTGACCGAGCGGCTTTTGGTCAAGAAGGAGGCTGACCTCACCGGAGAGCATGTCACGCATGCCTATGCCTTCTTTGACCAGCAGGGGTATGGTGTCTCCCTCAATCTGGACGGGGAGGGTGCCAATACCTTCCTAGCAGTGACCACCCAACTTGCTCCGCATCAAGGACGTCTTGCCATCCTGCTCGACGGCAAGATCCAGAGCGCTCCTTCCGTGAAGAATGCGATCGCGGGCGGTCAGGCCCAGATTACGGGGCGCTTCAAGGAGAAGGAAGCGCGTGAGTTGGCCAGCATCCTTGAGAATCCCCTGCGAACCCCGGTGACCATCGAGGAGACCCGCAGTGTCTCGCCGACGCTCGGAGCCGACTCGATCCGTAGTGGTATCGTCTCGGGCATCGGGGGACTCGCTTTGGTGATGCTTTTCGTGGTTTTCTACTACCGCCTTGCGGGATGTGTCGCCCTGATCGGACTCTGGATCAACATCGTTCTCCTCTTCGGGATGATGGCGATGTTCCACTTTGTTCTCTCGCTTCCCGGTATCGCCGGTATCATCCTGACAATTGGTCTCTCCGTGGATGCGAACGTGCTCCTGTACGAGCGTCTCCGTGAGGAGTTGGCTGCCGGCAAGTCTCTGGTCGGAGCCCTTGACGGCGCCTATAGCAAGGCCTTCAGCGCCATCTTCGATGCCAATGCCACCACGCTGATCACGGCCGGTATTCTTTTCTGGCAGGCGACCGGACCGGTGCGTGGATTCTCTGTGACGCTGATGCTCGGTATCGTGGCCTCGCTCTTCTCCGCCATTCTCTTCACCCGCACTGCCTTCCGCTGGATGATGCACTCCTGGGGCCTGAAGCGCCTCACCATGGCGAATCTGGCTCCCCGCCGACACTTTGATTTCCTCGGACGGCGTTTTGTAGCGGTCTTTGTCTCGCTGGTGCTGATCGGCGGATCGCTCGGATTCGTTGCTAAACGTGGCGTGAACAATTTCGGCATCGATTTTCGCGGGGGTGATCTTCTTGTTGTCGATTCCCAACCAGCCCTCACCGTGAACGAGGTGCGTTCTGCCCTCGAACAGCTCCACCTCACCGAGGAGACGATCCAACTTGAGCAGGCCGGCACCAAGCAGATGCTCTCGGTGCGCAGCGCCGAGGATACTTCAAGCCGGATCATGGATCGCCTCAAGGAGGTCTTCCCTCAGCGTGCAATCATGGCAGCCCAGCAGGAGAAAGTCGGGGCCCAGATCGGTGTGGAGTTCGCCAAGAAGGCACTGCTTGCCTTCGGTCTCGGAATGGTCGGCATCCTCATCTACGTGACGCTCCGATTTGAGTTTTCCTTCGCCGTCGGGGCCCTTGTCGCACTCCTCCACGATGTGATCATCACGGTGGGGGTTTTCTCCCTGGTAGGCGGCGAACTTTCACTCGTGATGGTGGGCGCGATCCTGACGATCGCGGGATACTCGATCAACGACACGATCGTGGTCTTCGATCGTATCCGTGAGGGACTCCGCAACCGGACCGGCGGCAGCGTCGAGTCTCTCATGAACCGCAGTATCAACGAGACGCTGGGACGCACGATGCTGACCGGTGGTATGACGCTTCTCTCGGTCGCCGCTCTTTTCTTCTTCGGTGGAGCAGTCCTTAAAGACTTCGCCTTTGCGATCCTGATCGGAATCCTTGTGGGAACATATTCCTCGGTCTTTGTGGCCTCACCGATCGTGCTCTGGTGTTCGAAATCCGGGTCAAACAAAGCCGCCGCAGGCAAGTAATCGATCTCCGTTTTTAACACTTTTACGTTTCACTTTTTCAACCCTGCGTTTCTCATGTCCCTACTTGTCCTTGGTTCCATAGCCCTTGACACGGTCAAGACTCCTCTCGAGGAGCGTGCCGATCTCCTTGGCGGATCCGCCTCTTTTGCTTCCGTGGCGGCAAGCTTCTTCTCTCCCGTCAATCTGGTCGGCATCGTAGGCGATGACTTCCCGAAGGAAAACATCGAGTTCTTGAAGAGTCGTCACATCGACCTTCAGGGGCTTCAGATCGTACCGGGGAAGACCTTCCGCTGGTCGGGGGAATACATGTGGGACATGAATCAGAGGGAGACCCGATCGGTCGAGTTGAACGTTTTCGAGAACTTCACGCCCAACCTTCCAGAGGCCTACCGCAATGCCAGGATGGTCCTGCTTGGAAATATTGCTCCATCACTTCAGCACCACGTGCTCGATCAACTGGTGCGCCCCCACTTCGTCATCGCCGACACAATGGATCTCTGGATCAACATCGCGAAGGAAGAACTTGTCAGCCTGCTTGCCCGTATCGACATGCTCATCCTGAATGACGGGGAGGCCCGCGAACTGACCGGTGAGACCAGCCTGATCAAGGCCGGGCGCTGCATCCGTGAAATGGGCCCCTCGACGGTTGCAATCAAGAAAGGGGAGCATGGATGCCTACTCTTCGGCGACGGTCAGTTCTTCAGTTGCCCGGCTTACCCCCTCGAAGACATCCATGATCCCACTGGCGCCGGCGATTGCTTTGCCGGCGGTCTGGCCGGTTATCTGGCCAGTCGTCACATCAGCAATGAAGATCTGGCTGAGAAGAAGGAGATCCCCTTCGAGACATTGCGTCAGGCCGTGGTGGAAGGGAGTGTCATCGCCAGTTTCAATGTCGAGAGCTTCAGCATGGAAAGACTTCGTACGATCACTCCCGCCGAGATTTCCGAGAGGTACGAGATCTTTCGGACGCTCAGCCGATTTGAGGCGATCTAGCCTAACGTGCTTTTCTTCGGCGCTTCCGGATCGTTCCGCACTTGAGTCACTGATCATTCGTCTCCCATTTCTTCTATGACCTTGTCAGAAGGGTAAAACGCGAGCATGAAGAGGGGGGATCAAGATCATGAAACCATGAAGCGATCTCCCTCCGCAGTCACCATGACATCGACTACACTCCCCCCTGAAGATCTCTATCCGCTACTGGAGTGCCGTCATAGCGATCCGCACCGGATTCTCGGGTTACGCATGTTGGGGCAGGAGACGATGGCCCGGGTCTTCCACCCGGGTGCCTCGACCGTATCGATTCTTTTGGAAAACGGCTCCAAGTACCCGCTCATCAAGGCCCATGCCGATGGCCTCTTCGAGGGGGTGATCCCCGGTGTCCAATCATCAACGCCTCTTTCTTACCAGATTGTTACGACCTTCACGGACGGGTCATCCCACTCCGGCAGGGATGCTTACGCCTTTGCCCCGCAGTTGGGCGACCTTGACCTCTACCTTCTCGGGGAGGGGAACCATCTCGAGGCCTACCGCGTGATGGGTGCCCATCCGCGCCTGGTGGAGGGAATCCCGGGCACGGCGTTCGCCGTCTGGGCTCCGAATGCCCAACGCGTGAGCGTGGTGGGGGATTTCAACGGATGGGATGGTCGCCGGCATATGATGAGGCAGCTCGGGGGATCGGGCGTCTGGGAGATCTTCGTGCCGGGGGTGATGGAGGGGGATCATTACAAATTCGAACTCAGGGGGAAGCATGGGGAGATATTCCTGAAAACCGATCCCTACGCTTTCTATGCCCAGCACGATCTTCGCACTGCCTGCATGGTGACCGATCTCGGTCATTACCGCTGGAATGATGACACTTGGATGAAGGGGCGAACGGAACGCGATCCCTATGCCTCGCCCATGTCGGTGTATGAGGTGCATCTCGGCTCCTGGCGTCGCAAGCCCGAGGATCTGAACCGACCACTCAGCTATCTGGAGCTTGCCGACGAACTGGTGAGCTACGTCACTGAGATGGGCTTCACTCATGTGGAGTTGTTGCCCGTCATGGAGCACCCGTTCGACGGTTCCTGGGGCTATCAGGTGGTGAATTTCTTTGCGCCGACAAGCCGGTTCGGCTCACCGGACGAGTTCCGGCAGTTGATCGATCGCCTCCATCAGGCCGGGATCGGTGTCATCTTGGACTGGGTGCCGGGACATTTCCCAAAGGATGCCCATGGGCTTGCCCGTTTTGATGGAACGTCCCTGTACGAACACGAGGACCCGAGGATGGGAGAACACCGTGACTGGGGGACGCTGATCTTCAACTACGGCCGGACAGAGGTCAGGAATTTCCTGATCGCCAACGCGCTCTTCTGGCTATCGGAGTATCACATCGACGGACTGCGCGTGGATGCCGTGGCCTCGATGCTTTACCTCGACTACTCCCGCAAGGCGGGGGAGTGGATTCCCAATAAATTCGGCGGTCGGGAGAATCTGGATGCGATCGAGTTCCTGAAGGCTTTCAACACCGCCTGCTACCAACGTCACCCGGGCGTGATCACGATTGCCGAGGAGTCCACGGCGTGGCCCGGGGTTTCGAAGCCGGTCTACGAGGGTGGGCTCGGTTTTGGGTTCAAGTGGAACATGGGATGGATGAACGATTCCCTCCGGTACATTGCTCGGGCTCCGGTACATCGGAAGTACCATCAGGGTGAGATTACCTTTTCCATGATCTATGCCTACCATGAGCACTTTGTTCTAGTCCTAAGCCACGACGAGGTGGTCCACGGAAAGGGATCACTCCTGAACAAGATGCCCGGTGATGACTGGCAGAAAGCCGCC
>WBXH01000057.1 GCA_008933015.1 Verrucomicrobiota bacterium
CCTGATCTTTCCGGGGAGGCGATTGACTTGCCGCCGCTTGAGGCCATCGCCCACCGTCAGCAGCTTCAAAGAAATTCCAAGCTGCTCTCCTTGGTAAAGGCAGTTGTTCTTCTTTACCTCATTCTCCTGATCTGGGGGAGCGGCGACCTAATGATTCGGCACCATGCCTTGAAAAAGATCCGCTCGGAAACGGCACTTCTGGAACCTTTGGCTAAAAAAGCCAAGTTGGAATCGGAGCAATGGCAGACCCTCAGGCGGGCTATCGACCCAGCCACCTATGCGCTGGACCTTCTCTCTGCGGTGGCAACACCCACAGAGGGTGGGAAGGTCAGACTAACCCTATTCTCTCTTGAACAGGGACGACTCCAACTCTCCGGAGAGGCAACCGACGTGAGCCAGGCCTACCGCTTTATCGAACAACTGAAGTCAAATCCGCTTCTTCAGGAATACGAATGGAACGCAGGCCAGCCTCAGTTGGCTGGGAAGAACAGCGTTCGATTCGATATGGAAGGAACCCGACATCATGCGCCCACTGGCCCCGAGTGAGAAAAAACTCCTTCTGATCTTGTCCGGGGTGCTTTTTTTCGCCCTGAACATGCTCGGCTTACGTGCCTTTTTTCAAGCAAGGGCAGACCTTCAGCGCTCCATTCAAAGCGCTAGAAATCAACTTGCCTCCCAGCAAGCTTGGATAGTGACGGAAGAGGCCCTCCAACCAGCCGAGAAATGGATCAACTCTCACCCCATGCAGGAGTTGTCTTCAGATGATGCCAGTGCCGAGTTGCTGAAAACGGAGCGCAACGAGGCCGAAAAAGCCGGCCTTAAGGTGACGGAAGAGAACCTAACCCCCCCCGAGGAGACTCCTCAGGGCAAGACGGTCTCCCTTCAGGCAAAATTCTCAGGGCCCTTCGAAGGAGTCGTCAGAATGCTCTTTGCCCTCCAGACCCCTACCGCATGGCGTTCCATCGAGAAGTTTGTTGTGAAGAGCGATGCCCAGCCCCCGAATGTGATCGTTGATCTCGAGTTGAAACAGTTTTTCCGCTCGAACGGAGGATCCGGCTCCGCACATCCCACCACACCATGATGGCCTCCCTGAAAGCTACAGGTCGCCTCTCTCTTGCGAGACCACCCCACCCTGTGTGGGCACTCGGCATCGCTCTGCTTCTGATCATTGATCAACCCGATCTCTTGGCTACGGATACACCTGCTGCTTGGGAGAAGCCCCGCGAGATCGCCCGGTTCCAGTCCCTGATCACTAAATCCCCATTCGCGCTTCCCACGGCGGAGGAAAGCTCCCCCCTTGGCGAGCGCTACGCCATCACGGGGATCCTCACGATCGGCGGGAAGGAGCAGGTTTTTGTCTTTGACCGCAATGATCAGAGTCGAGAGCTTCTGACCAGCACCCCGAATGCCAAGAACATGATGTTGGTCTCCATTCAACGCGAAGGAACAGCGCAACCGACAAAGGCCACGATCAGGGTCGGCACGGAAACAGGAACGATTTCCTACCTTGAGGCGGCACCACAACCCGCACCTGCTTCCCCTGTTGCTGGCGCTCCCCAGACGCCGGGGAGAGGCCCCGTTCAACTTCCCCCGCTTCCATCCTTGCCGAAACAACCCATCACGGCACAGGGTCAACCGGGCCAGCAGCCCACTACGCCACCTACACGACGCATCATCCGCCGTCCCGTTATCGCTCCCCAGCAGACCGCCGCTCCCAAATAGGCTAATCCGAATACCTCATGAACTATTCAAACTTCACCCTTATCAGAACTTTCAGGGCGACTTTAACCTCCCTTGCACTTCTGACGTCATCGGCTTCGCTGATGGCTCAGCTTCCACCGAACTCCAACCCGGCTCCGACAAGTCGCATTCAACCCCTGATGCCTTCTGCTACTGCTCCAGCGACGGCGTCGCCCGCAGTCATCTCTCCAGCAACATCCTCTGGAGATCCGATTTCGATCCAGTTTCCTCATACATCGGTAGCCGAAGTCCTCACTGTTTACGAGAAGCTCACCGGTAAAAGAATCATTAGGGACTCAAATCTTGCGGGCCCTGAACTCTCGATCATGGTCAACGACCCGATCCCTCAACCCGAAGCCATTTCCTTGATTGAAAGTTCCCTTCTTCTCAACGGCTACACACTCATCCCCGTCGACGATAAAACCGTCAAGATCCTTGGTCCCAGTCGCCCACCCCGATCGGAAGGCCTTCCACTCTATCTGGAGGAATCACAACTCCCTCAGGACGGAGATAAGCTCGTGAGCTTTTACAAGCCCCTTCGGTTCCTAGCTCCCGACGAGGCCGTGCAGATCCTTCAAGGAGTCGTTCAGTTCAACGCCTACGGCTCGCTCGTCGGCGTTCCCAACACGGGGGCGATTGTCATCACCGATAAGACTCCCGTCATCCGGAAGGCCCTCAGCCTTCTTGACGTCGTGGATCACGAACCGACCCAGATCATCACGGAGTTTATCCCGCTCCAAAGAGCGAGAGCCGACAAAGTGGTCGAAACCTTGAATCAGATGTTCGGCAAGGAGGGAGGGACTTCATCAACCCCCCGTCCTGCGGGACAACCGCAAGCGAATCAGGGCGCCGTCGTCTCAAGCGGAGGAGGAGATGCTCACCTACTGTCTGGAAAGGCTCAGTTCATCGCTGATAAGCGTACCAACAGGATCCTGGTGGTCGTGAAGGCCGAGAATTACAAGTACCTTCGGGAACTCATCAGCAAACTAGATCAACCGACGGATGATGCACAACCGCTGGTCAGACCACTAAATTACCTCTCGGTGAACGATCTCTTTCCAGTTCTGGTCGATATGCTCAAGGGGAAAGATGATGCAGAGAAGAGCGGCACGGAATCTGGAAAATCACAACCTCAATCAACGCCTCAGAGTCAAAATCCCTCCTCCACAGGAGGCATGGGAAGCTCCGGAGGTTCCGGGGGGGGCGTTGCTAACACGCCTGACAAACTCACAGAAGCAGCGAACCAGAGCCCTCCTCAGTCGGCAACGATCGGATCGACCAGTGTGATCGCCAACTCGAGTGGAAATTCGATCATTGTCTATGGACCGCCGGAGAGTAAGGCCAAGGCAGCCCAGATCATCGACCTGCTCGACCAACGCCCCAAGCAGGTCTACCTGGCAGCCGTGATCGGCCAACTCAGGCTGACCGAGGGGATGGATTACGGTGCCAGTTGGATTGCAAAAATCCAGACCTCCGGCACCAACAATCTTTTTGTCAACGCCTTGAATCCTGTGGCCAGCGGCTTCACGAATATTGTCACCTCCGGAGTGACCAATGCGCTGGGACTTATTCCGGGGGCACTCGGGGGGCTTACGGCTTACGGCACCGTGGCTAAGGGAGTCATGACATACGCCCAGTTCTTGGAGACAACCGGACGCTTCCGAGTCCTCTCAAGGCCCTGCGTTTACACAAGCAATAACAAGAAGGCGACGATCTTCTCGGGTCAGAACGTCCCGATTCCAGGGCAGACAACCTATAATGGAAACTACGGCGGAGGTAGCAATGCCTTCCCGTCGCAAACATCTTCGATCCAATACCAACCGGTCGTCCTGAAGCTGGAAGTCATTCCGCTCATCAACTCCGACAAGGAGGTGAATCTCGTGATCGCCCAACGTAACGACAAGGTGGGAACCTATAACAATGTCGGCGGAGTCCAGGTGCCGACCATCGAGACCCAGGAATTGACCACCACCGTTCGGGTTCCTAACGGCTCAACAATCGTCTTGGGCGGCCTAATCACCGACGATAAAACCACTGATGATGCAGGAATACCCTATATCAATAGGATTCCGGTGCTCGGCCCCTTGCTGGGAGGTCACACTAAAAAAGTCCGCACGCGGAGCGAACTCGTCGTGATGATCCAACCGATCGTTGTCGATTCCAACGAGACCATGGAAAAAGCCAGCAAGGAGGAAGGAGCCGACTCGGAACTGGGTACCAATGCCAAAAAGGTTAAGGAAAAGCTTCAGCCTTCCCCCACGCCGATTCAAAAGAAGAAGAAGTTCCAACTCTTTGGTCTTCCCAAGATCGACAATTACTAACTCCAGTCGGGCCGTCTATATTCATCCATTCACTTTCTGGTGGACGGAAAGTTCAAGAGATTGCATCCTTTCATCCCCATCGCTTTCAGGGCGAAGGAAAACGGGTAGGTACCGAAGTGGCCAAACGGGGCGGACTGTAAATCCGCTGGCATCGCCTTCAGTGGTTCGAATCCACTCCTGCCCAGTTCTTTTAGCGTAGCGGACACCCTTCGGAGAATGACCTCCTTCAAGAAAGAGAAACCACTCCATGGAACCCTCTGATAAAACGCATCTTCTTTTGCTCGGTCCCGATAAGCCACTGATCACGGAGGGACTTGCGCAAAGATTCATCATTCACCGCTTGGACTCGTCAGGCACGCTGGCGAGCGGTATCACCTCTTCAATCAGAGCCATTGCTCTCTGCGGCGGACATGATCCTTTGAATGCGGAGTTCATGCTTAGATTCCCGAATTTGGAGATCATTGCCAGCTTCGGCGTCGGCTACGATCACATTGATGCGACGTGGGCCGGTGAGCACGGGATCATTGTCACCAATACCCCCGATGTGCTGACGGAGGAAGTCGCCGACACGGCGCTCGGCCTCCTCCTCTGCACGGTGAGGGAACTTCCGCAGGCGGAGCGGTATCTGAGAGCGGGCAAATGGCTTGAAAAGCCTTATCCTTTAACCTGCTCCAGCTTAAGAGGTCGTTCCGTTGGGATCGTCGGTCTGGGACGTATCGGGAGTGCTATCGCCCGCAGGCTTGAGGGCTTCGGAGTCTCCCTCTCCTACCACAATAGAAACAAACGCGATGTTCCCTACATCTATCAAGCCAGCCTCCTATCCTTGGCCCGTGAGGTCGATATTCTAATCGTCGTCACTCCAGGAGGACCGGAAACCTCCTCTTTGGTCAACTTCGAGATCTTGGAAGCCTTGGGGCCATGCGGCATCCTGATCAACATCGGGAGGGGGGCCTCTGTTGATGAAGCGGCCCTCATCAGAGCCCTGAAAACCAAGACAATCCTGGCAGCCGGTCTGGATGTCTTCAACGATGAGCCGCATGTGCCCAAAGAGTTGCTCGAGATGGGGAATGTCGTCCTCCTGCCCCATGTGGGTTCAGCTTCCATGGAGACCCGCGACGCCATGGCGAGGCTATTGGTCGATAACCTGCTCTCTTGGAAAAATGGAAAGGGAGCTCTGACTCCGGTGAAGGAGACACCCGCCTCTTAACCTTTTTGAGCTCCATCCGAAACCGTTTCCAACTTCAAAAGTTAATCGCCTCGCAAGCCCGCTGGGGGCTGCGTTACTCCAAACGGATCGACTGAATCACCACTTTCTCGGAGGGATAGTCATTGCTGTTGGCGGGAAGCCCGCTGATGGCATCAAGCACGTTGAGTCCTTCAATGACATGGGCAAAGACGGTATACTGACCATTCAGTTGTGGCAGGGCGTCGATGCAGACAAAGAACTGACTGCCATTCGAGGCGCGTGTCGGATTGATTGTGTCGGGAAGCCGCGCTGTGGCAACAGCTCCTTTCTCCAGCTTCAGGCGAATCTCCGCAGGCATGGTGTAACCCGGACCTCCAGTGCCCTCGCGGTCAAGATCTCCGAAGTCGATCCCAATCTTCTGGAGGAGATTGGCCGGAAGCGATTGGCGAGTCTTCGGATCTCCGGTCTGGACAAGGTGATGGGGGAGTAGGCGGTGGAAGCTCATGCCGTCATAATAGTGACGGCTGACAAGGTCCCGAAAGTTTGAGACCGTCTGGGGAGCCGCTCCATCATTCAACTCGATCACGATACGCTGAGGCTTCTTCTCCTTGCCAACCCTCACGAGCATCACTGCTACCTGAGGACCGCTACCGACCACTCGTGGAGAGGTGGCACAACCGCTCAGAAGAGCGATCCCTGAAAAGGCGGCCAGGGCGAGGCAGGAGAAAAATGGGCGGATGTTCATGTGCCGGAATTTCTAGAGATGGTGAGGTCTCTCTTCAATCCGGTCAAGGGATCGAAGGTAAAAAGAGGCTCTTCAACGCCTCTTTTCAAGAAGCAAAGGGCCAGCACAGAGCCTGTATCAAACTGGTTGGAGACACTGGTCAGCACGCCGGACTCAGTGCCGTCGGCACTCATCACAGCCTGACCGGGATGAAGAACGCCTCCCGGTGCGGAAACAAGGAGGTGAAGTTTGCGGTTAACCTTGCCGACACTTTTGATGCGGGAGATAACCTCTTGCCCCGGATAGCACCCCCGATCGTAGTCAATGTGAGTCCGGTCAAGGCCCGCTTCGGGCGGAAGTAGTTCCCCGTTCAGCTCTGATCCCCACGCAGGCAGACAACTCTCGATCCTGAGTGCCTCCACGACGGCAGGATCCAAAAGACTCATCTGACTCAATGAGTCTCCCTCCCCCACTTGGTGATCGACGCCGGGCACTCCCAGTCGATTGATGCGTAGCCCATCCTGATCGGAGAGCGAGTTCTTCAACGCAGCCTTACCGAAACAATGCACAACCTGTCTCGGTCTCTCCAAGGTGATGGAGACATCATCCGCTACAATGTAGCGCTCCAAGCGCGCGAGCAGTGCCTCCTCCACCTGGGGAGCTGATTCCAAGAGGAAATCCTCCCCCTCACGCCAGATCAGGAGCGGAGCACAGAGTTTCCCCTTGGGGGTAAGGATACATGCAGCAAGCGCCTCTCCGGGCATAAGGCGGGTGAGATCCCTCGTGACCTGCCCATGAAGATAGCGGAAAGCATCCGCGCCTTTGAAACGGATCAGCAAGCGCTGCGGTAGAAGGAAGGCACCCCCCTCGGATCGGGCTAGCCGGAGTTGCTCCCCGAGTTTTTCCTCATCCATGGGAGCACTACTCAAGATGCGGAGGATTTGGATCGTTGAAAAAAACCGAACCAGGGTTTGGCTGATGCCTGGGAGCGCTTCTTCTTCCCCTTTGAGTCACGGAAAGATCCGGTCGCCACTCCCGTTGAGGAAGCATCAGGCTCATGCGCTTGCACTTGGATCTCCTGCAGACTTCCGGAATAAGAATAGTGGCGAGAGAGCGAGGCAAAATCATCCTCGCCCCACCCGGACTGGACAGCTCCCATGAGTGCCCCGGCGGTTGCGGCGGTCGCTGGCAGATCGATTCCGGTCCCCCTCATCGAAAGGAGCGCCAAGCGCAGATCCTTGAGCATGTTTTTTACGGAAAATCGAGGGGCGAAATCGCCGCTCAACATCAGGGGCAACTTGGCAGCGATCACACCAGAGTTAGCCACATTATGACTCAACGCATCCCTCAGTGAGGCAAGAGGAACTCCGCCGCACTCCAACAGTGCAAGGGCCTCTGCGAGGGCCTCGACTTGGGCGGCACTGATCATGTTGGTCGCCAATTTGATGTAGGTGGCCGATCCAACCCCCCCCGTGTGCAGGATGACCTTCGACGATGCCTCAAGGACAGCACGGGCGGACTCGAGTGCAGAGTCATCCCCTCCCACGTAGTAGACTAACTCTCCCACTGCCGCAGCATCACGGCTACCCGTGAAAGGTGCATCGAGAAAGGTGGC
>WBXH01000058.1 GCA_008933015.1 Verrucomicrobiota bacterium
AATGTCGTCAATTTCTTCAATGCCGTTGCAGAAGAAGTCCGTGAAATCATGGCACGCCTCGGGTTCCGTACCATCGACGAGATGGTTGGCCGGACCCAGTGCCTGCGTCAGAGGCTGATCGAGGGTCACCCCAAGGCCAACACCCTTGACCTGTCGCGTCTGATCACCGACGTCGTGAAAGATGATCCGACGGCTGTGCGCTACGCCACGCGCGATCGGAACGATCCCGAACACGATCAACCCCTCGATGATATCATTCTTCAGGATGCCGAGGAGTCGATCCGCGACGCCAAGCCGGTGAAGCTCTCATACAAGGTCGATAACACAAACCGCTCCTTGGCAACCAAGGTCTCCGGTGAGGTTGCCTACCAGTACGGTGAAGAGGGCCTTCCTGAGGGAACGCTCGAACTGGATCTGACAGGTACAGCCGGGCAGAGCTTCGGAGCCTTCCTAACCTCCGGCATCCGCTTGGTGCTCACCGGCGAGGGGAATGACTATGTCGGCAAGAGCATGAGCGGCGGTGAAATCATCGTGCGACCCATGCCCGATCACCTGTTCATACCCGAGAAGAACAGCATCATCGGAAATACCGTCATGTATGGCGCAACAGCGGGAACACTCTTTGCAAACGGTCGCGCCGGCGAGCGCTTTTGCGTCCGCAATTCAGGAGGAACTGCCGTAGTCGAGGGCATTGGTGACCATGGCTGTGAATACATGACGGGCGGAACGGTCGTCGTCCTTGGTTCCACCGGCAAGAACTTCGGAGCGGGGAT
Source organism: Verrucomicrobiota bacterium (assembly GCA_008933015.1). Taxonomy (GTDB): domain Bacteria; phylum Verrucomicrobiota; class Verrucomicrobiia; order Chthoniobacterales; family UBA6821; genus UBA6821. Next base: position 774 of record WBXH01000058.1, read on the forward strand.
GACTGGAGGCATAGCCTTTGTCTACGACGAGGAGAACAAGTTCCCCGGCCGCTATAACAATCAACTCGTCGGAGCAGAACGACTCACAGGCACTGATGATGAGTCCATACTCAAGGATCTCGTGACCAAGCATGCAGAAAAAACCGGGAGCCCCTTGGCCGCCCGGCTTCTCGCTGATTGGCATGGATCCCTTGGACAATTCTGGAAGGTTACTCCCCATATCCCAGAGGCAAAACCGATCGAGGAAAAGAAGGTTGAGGAGGGCAAGACCATCATTACCGAGGCCATCACCGCCTCCCCGAAGGCATAAGCTGAAACTGTTAGTGGTTTAGGCTGAGGGTTGATAGGTCAGAGGACCAAGAGTGGGGTGGAAGCTCATCCTTTTCCCTGCGCCTCTGCGGGAAAATATTGCCTCTTCCCCTTCCTTCTCCAAGTGCTAGCGTGAAGCTATGAAAAAAACTGACCTGCTTGCACCGAGGATCGTCGAGCAGTTAGCGGTTTTTCTGGAGAACAAGCCCGGGGCTCTGGCAGTCGTATGTGATGCCCTCTCGGCTGCAAAGATAAATATTTTCGGCCTCACTGTTTCGGACACGACAGACCATGCCGTGGTCAGGATGGTCGTCAGCAACACAGCACGAGCCATGGGATTATTCGAGTCACACGGCACTCTGGTTGTCGAAAGTAATGTCCTGATGATTCAGAACGACAACAAACCTGGTAGCCTCTCCCGGATTGCTCACGCACTCTCGGCAAAAAAAATCAATATCGACTACGGCTACCTAGCCTCCATGCCATCGGCAAAAAGGGGGCTGCTGATTCTGAGAGTTACCGACCCTAAGAAGGCATTGGCGGTTCTCAAAAAGTTGGACTCCCCCTCCTAAGAATTGAGCCAATTGCTAGAGGTTTCCAAACAGATGACGATGGGTAACATGTTTGGATCGTGCCTCCCTCCAATCATCCCAATAAGATCCGACATATCAGTCTGCTGACCTGTCTCTCACTGGTGACGGCAACGATGGTAGGGACTGGTGTCTACACAAGTCTGGGATTCCAGTTGCAGGATCTGCACAGCGGTTTCACTATTCTCTGCCTCTGGGCACTCGGTGGCCTAATCTCGCTCTGCGGGGCCCTCTCCTATGCGGAGCTTGCCTCTCGAATACCCCGCTCTGGGGGTGAGTACACCTACCTCACTGAGATCTATCATCCGGCTTTGGGATTCATGGCTGGTTTTGTCTCTCTGATTGCAGGATTTGCGGCCCCGATCGCCCTCTCGGCGATGGCCTTCGGAACCTATCTTCACGCAGCATGGCCTAGTTGTCCGATGAATGCCGTTCCCATCGCGACCGTTATCCTTATTTCGTTCATCCATCTGCAATCCCTGCAGACCAGTTCCCTGATGCAGAATGTAACGACGGGCGTGAAGTTCCTGCTGTTAGCGACCTTTCTCGTGCTCGGCATGTGGAGCGCCGCAAGTCATCCTCAAAAAGTTGCTTTGCTGTTACCGCTCAGGGGCTCGCTATCCGAACTGCTTCATCCCTCCTCGGGGGTCGCCCTGCTCTTTGTTCTTTATGCCTACTCGGGATGGAATGCCACAACTTATCTGGCGGGTGATGTGCAGGGTAGTAAGACGACCGTAGGACTCTCTCTGGTACTGGGAACACTGATCGTCACCCTGCTCTACGTGCTATTAAACGCCATCTTCCTCACTGCGGCGCCAGCGGATGAAATGATTGGCATCCTGAACGTCGCCAGCGTTGCCGCATCCCACCTGATTGGACCGATCGGCGGGGCCCTCATGTCAGGATTGATCGCCATGGGTCTACTGGCCTCGATGAGCGCAATGATCTGGGCCGGGCCTCGGGTCACACAAAAGATCGGCGAGGATCATCTGATGTTCCGCAAGTTGGCACTGACCAGTAAAAACGGAATTCCAAGACGGGCTTCGCTGTTGCAGTTGGCACTGGTGCTAGGTCTCCTTTGGACAGGATCCTTCGAATCGATCCTGATTTGCTCACAAATCCCCCTGCTTGTCTGCCTGATCCTAGGCACGTCAGGAGTGCTCGTGCTTCGGAGCAAAGCTTCCCACACCCTAAGCGCAGGCACTCAACCCACTTTCCGATGTCCGCTCTACCCATTGCCTCCGGCCCTCTTTATTCTCTGCTCGCTGGCGGGTCTGGTTTATGCAGCAATGAGCAAACCCTTCTTTGCCATCGCCGGGTTCATCATCCTGGCGATCCCCTTGGCGCTCTATCCTTGGGTTACGCGTAAGCCTGCTAGACGCCCATGACTTCACGCCCCCCGATTCTATTGCTTCTTGCTGCGCTCTGTTTGATGGACTTTGGCGTTGATTCTTGGGCGGCTAAATTAGCGGAAACCTCGCCATCCGTCTCAACGCCGCAGGAGCAAGGCGAGTTTTTGGCAGGACTCACCGTGCCTAGACAAAGTACTCTCGCCCCTCTTCAGAAATCTCCCGAGTACCGCGATCACCAGAGGAAGCTTCAGGATCAATGGGCCTACTGCAAAAGAATCCGTTACGCGGCGATGCAGCAATGGGCTACCCTCCACTTAAGTCAGAACACTTCGACACGGGGCATCGTTCGTTATCTCTTTGGCGGCCCCGATTTTCTGAATGCCAATGCCTTCTTCCCCGATGCACGCATATTGGTTCTGGGCGGACTTGAACCTGTCGGTGAGGTTCCTGCGCCGGAAGCTTTATCACAAAAGGATCTGGGAATTGCTTTAAAATCACTCTCAGAAGCTCTGCACACTTCCCTATTCTGCGGTTACTTCATCACCAGTGAAATGAAGCCACAACTTGTGCGGGGGTCTTTCATGGGTGTTCTGCCCGTTCTCTATACCGAACTTGCCCTCACCGGCCATGTGATCAATTCCGTTGAGTTTGTACACCCCTTCGGATCCCCTGGTGTGAAGATCAACTACTCACTCCCCGGGGAAGAAACTCGAACTCTGTACTACTTTAAGGCTGATCTCTCCAACGGAAAGGAATGCCGTAACTTTCTCACATGGCTCGGGGATCTCGGACCGGGAGTTTCTTATCTGAAGGCGGCCTCCTACCTACTACCGATGGTTTCGTTCTCGGAGACCCGGAACTTTCTACTCAAAACCTCCACCCTCATCCTGCAGGATGACTCGGGCATCCCCTATCATGATTTCGAAAAGGAAGTCTGGAGGATCCAACTCTTCGGGGTCTATACGGATCCTTTGCCAATCTTCAAACTCGGAAGAGAGAGGGAACTCGAGGAGGCCTATCGTTCCGCCGAATTTACCGGCCCACTCAGTTTTGGCGTTGGCTATCATGTAAATTCACGCGATGCCAATCTCCTGCTAGCCGTAAGGAAAGTACCGGGGATTCCCTACTCCCCGACCATTACCACTCAATCCATAGCAGAGACGATGCGTGGATCACCCACGATACCGAAGCCACCAATCAAAATCCGAAAGGCTCTGCCCGTCCCCGTAAAAAAGGCTCTGCCCGTCCCGATCCGAAAGGCAATTCCCGTTGGCCCACCCTCTCCACAGCTACAACTTAAGTCACCCCAACCCGTCTCAACCGCTTACTCCCCTACGGTCTCAACGATGCCTGAGGCCGGAACTTTGCAACAAAGCGAGCAACCTGCCAAGTCATCGAAAGGGAAACCGATCGATTGATTTTTGTCAGTGAAAACATCGATCGATCACAACGACCGCAACGAAAAGAAACCCAATCACGGCATTCGTCTCAAAGAAGGCCTTGTTGATCTTTCCTAAATCCAGCGATCCGGCAATGCGATGCTCGTAAACAAGGAGTAATGGAATGGGGATCAGTCCGAGAAAATAGATTCTCCCAAGATGAGCTGAGAGACCAAAGCCGAGCAGGGCGATAAACATGATCAGGTGCAGCCATCCGGCGAGTTTCAATGCCCCTGGAATGCCAAGACGGATCACCATGGAATGCAGCCCTTCGCGCGCATCGGCCTCCACATCCTGCATAGCGTAAATCATGTCGAAACCCGCTACCCAACAGAGGACCCCGGCAGCAAGAATCAGCGGAGGCCAGGCGAAGGATCCCGTCACTGCGATCCATGCCGCGACAGGAGAGGCGGAGAGGGCCAAACCCAGGAAGAATTGGGCGGTGTGTGTGAAGCGTTTTGTCAGCGAGTAAAAGAAAATGAGGGCCAATGCCAGTGGTGAAAGAAGAAAACAAATCCGGTTGATAAAGGAGGTCATGACGATGAACAGAGCTGCGCTCGTCACACAGGTTGCGATAGCGGCCCTTTTAGTGAGCAGTGTGTGACGTATTGCTGTGCGAGGATTGCGCTTGTCGATTTCCCAGTCCGAAATCCGATTGAAGGTCATGGCTGCCGTGCGAGCGAAAACCATGCAGAACACGATCAGCACAAAGATCTTCCACCCCGGCCACCCCCCGGTATCACTGGCAGAAACGATCATCGCTCCAAGAGCAAACGGCAGCGCAAAGACCGTATGTGAAAACCGGATGAAAGTGAGGAACCGAGAGAGGGAGGACATGATCAATGAGACCTGAAAATGGAAAACTGATGCGTAAAAGAAACAGCCCCTTGATGACCTAGAATCCTTTTGAGTCTAAGGTCTCAGGTTTTATCCTCATCCCCTCCTATTTACTCCCCGGCTTCACCGCAGCAATGTTGACGAGATCCTCGGGCAGGGCATCGGCAGGGAATGTTTCCGGAGTCATCTGCACAAGGCTGACAAAAGGCGCTCCGAAGTCGGGAAGATTACCCCCGCTACGATCCACAATCGAACCGATTGCCACGACGACTCCGCCAAGGGAACGCACAATATCAACCGTCTCCTGAACGCGCCCTCCGCGGGTGACTACATCCTCGGCCACAAGAAAGCGTTCGCCGGGCACTATCTCGAAGCGGCGCATCACAAGACCTCCGTTGCCATCCTTCTCAACAAAGATATGTCGGGTGCCGAGATGGCGCGCCACCTCCTGACCGACAATAATCCCCCCGACCGCCGGTGAGATTATGGTTGGCTTCTTCCCCTCCACCTCCATGTGGAAGGGTCGTAGTTTCTCCGCGAGTTCCCCACAGACCTGAGCAGCAACGGGGGCGTCCTGAAGGAGGAGCGCACACTGGAAGAACTCGCGGCTATGAAGCCCGGACCGAAGAATAAAGTGACCGTGGAGTAATGCTCCGGTTTTTTTGAAGAGTCCGAGAATGTCGCTCATTACGAAAAAATGGGGTGTGAAGAAGTTAAAAAGTGAAAGGGATATAAAGTGAAAACGTAAAGAATGATTTGGAAGACCTAGTGCGGGTTATGAATTCACAGCATATGGGTTTTAACGCTTCAACTGTTTGAACCTTTTAACTCTCTTCTCCCCGCTGCGGCGCACCGATAAAGGAGATGCCGCGCTGCTGACGATCAAGGAACTCCTTAGCAAGAACGCGGTAGGCTGTTGAGCCAACTCCTTTCGGATCGTACTCCAGGATGGTCTGGCTGAAGCTGGGGGCTTCACTGATACGCACGGAACGGGGAATAGCCGCGTTGAAGACAACCTCTTCGAAATGGGCACGGACATCACGCACCACGGACGCACTGATATTGGTACGGACATCGAGCATGGTCATGAGCAGTCCACTCATGGCCAGCGTGGGATTGGCTCCCGATTCCCTGATCTGCTCCATGACCCCGACAAGTTTGCCAAGGCCCTCCAGCGCATAATACTCGCATTGGATCGGGATCAGGATTTCATCCGCCGCCGTCAATGCATTGGTCATCAAGATACCGAGCGAGGGGGGGCAATCCATGATGATGAACTCGAACTGGCCGGAATCACGCACTGGCTTGAGAACGCGGCGCAACTGGCCCAGATGCCCCTCCATCCGGGCGACTTCAATCTCCGCTCCAGCCAGGTCAAGGTCCGCGGGGATGCCGTAAAGATTCTCCAGGCGCGTCTTGCAGACCAACTCCTCCATGGGGGTCTGGCCTATTATCGCCGCGTAGAGGCTCCCCTCGGTGCTGACCTCCAATCCCAGCGCACTCGAGGCATTCCCTTGGGGATCAAGATCCAACAGGAGAACGGGGTGCCCGGCCTCCGCAATGGCGGCGGACAGGTTCACTGAAGTCGTTGTTTTCCCGACACCTCCCTTCTGGTTGGCGATGGCGATGACTTTTGTCTTCATAGAAATTTAGGGAAGTTCGCCTAGTGTGCCGTCCCACCGTAGTAATCGGCAAGCCCTTGCGCGACCGCATCCGAATATTCCCTGAAGATGCTGGGAAGGCGGACACCTCCCACATTCCTCATGCCGGGATAGTCACCCAGTTGAACTCTGTTGAAGACGGGGCGGCTGTTCATCACGTAGGGCTCACAATAGACCACGGGGCATTCGTAAAGCCTGTTGGCCATCAGGTTCCTGACCCAAAGGTAGGGATTGGAGGAGGCTGCA
>WBXH01000059.1 GCA_008933015.1 Verrucomicrobiota bacterium
AAGGCTCCTACCACCTCCGTCCGCTAGAGGGGGAAAGATTCAATGCGCAGGAGGAGTTCGTCGCCGAATCCCAACGCCGACGCAAAGCGAAGCCCGCTGCAGCGCAGTAGAATGAGGGGGGGTGCTACGTACCCCATTGTACGCAATCCAAAGTCAGAGCGAGGCGACTGCCTTGTCTTTCATGCAGAAGCAGCGCCCCTTATTTTTCGATATGCCTTAAAGGAGGAACTATCGCTCACACGTTATGATCTCTCTTCTCACTAAGGCTCTAAAAAAGGCTGGGCTTGTTTTAGCCTCACTGTTGATTTTCCTCCTCTCAGCTTGGGCCTTCGGTGCCCTTTGGTTTGATGGGCAGGTAACCACGGCGGGCTATGCGACGGGCCATGGAATGGCCCTTATCTATCTTATGGTGGAACTTCTGCTTCTGATCCTTTTCCTGAGAGGAAGCAGATGGGCAGGCGGCGCGGCAGCGCTTATCATTGCGCTCGTATCCGGGTGGTGGATCCATGTTCAGCCTAGCAATGACCGCAATTGGCAAGCCGATGTCTCCAGAGAACCATGGGCTGAAGTGCATGGTGATCACGTCACCCTCCACAATGTCCGCAATTTCGCCTACTCCAGCGATCCCAGCGAAAATGATCTTGGAGAGCGCTGGGAGACCCGGACCGTAAGTCTCTCCCAACTCTCGGGAGTCGATGCGTTCCTGAACTTCTGGGGTGTCTCCTGGATGGCTCATCCCATCCTGAGTTTCCAGTTCCGGGACGCCCCACCCATCGCCTTCTCCATCGAGACTAGGAAAGAAAAGGATGAGAATTATTCGGCACTGGGCGGTCTCTATCGCCAGTACGAGCTCGTCTACGTGGTGGCCGACGAGCGGGATGTTATTCGGGTCCGCACCAACCGCCGCAAGGGCGAACAAGTCTACCTCTACCGTATCACTCTGTCGCCCGCCGAGGTCCGGAAGCGATTCCTCGAATACATCTGCTCCATGAATGCACTGCGGGAGCATCCTCGTTGGTACAATGCGATCACGGCCAATTGCACCACGGCGATCAGATCGCAGCGATCCCTTGAGGCAAGAACAGCATGGGACTGGCGCATCCTTCTCAACGGACAGGTTGACGAGATGTTCTATGAGCGTGGCCTGCTGGAGACAGAGGGTCTCCCCTTTCCGGTTTTGAGACAACGGGCCTTGATCAATGAGGCTGCGATGAAAGCGGATCAGGACCCCGACTTTTCCCGACGAATCCGCTCCGGCCTACCCGGATTCGGTAGGTGAGCGGCGTGGATCACTGGCCTTGGGCGTTTAGCTTCAGGATCCGGGTGACCTCGGCAAATGCCTTGGGATTCTGATGAGCCCCGTGATCACTCGGGACAATGCACTCCGATTGCGCTCCATCCATGTGAGAGCTCCAATACGGCACCACGCCATCCGATGAATTCGGTGAGTCCCCTTTGCCACGATCACCCACGATCGTGTGATACGGGATGCCCGGCGTGATCGGGATCTTGTTGATCATTCGGACAAAGCGGTTCTTTGGAGAGAGGGTATCGATACTGTTCGGGGCTCTCTTAAGCTTCAGGTCGTTGGCATGGAAGGTCGCAATCTTCAGGGCGTCATTACCGGCAGTGAGCAGGGCGCTCGGTGTCCTGATCAGCATGGACCCGATCCGACCGACCGAGATGGTCGCTAGCTCACTTCCCTTGAGTGGAGATGAGATAAAGATAACCCGGCCAATCTCCGGCCTGTGCTTGAAAATGAGGGCGTCCGTGTAGAACTTCTTCGATTCGGCGGGGAACTTTGTTTGTACAGGTGTTTTATTGAAGAGGAGCTTCCACAGATTATCCCCCGTATCCGTGATCAGCAGGCGACTGATACACCCTCCCATGCTGTGTCCGATTACGACCATCGGTTTGGTCAGAGGAAACCGCTTCTCGGCACCATCCAGATTCTCCCTCAATATGGAGGCCGAATAGGGATAGGGATAGCCAGAGGGGTAACTATAAAACCAAAACTGATAATTTTTACGGATCTCGGGATTGCTCCGCAGATTGATGATCATGGGGGCCCAAGTGGATGGGGAATCCATCAGCCCGTGGATGACAAGAACGACTGCTTTATTCGGGTTATATGGTTCAAGTCGGGAGAGTTGCGCAGTCTCCGCATATTTCTCCGGGAAGAGCATCCTCTCCAATTTCGGCGACTGAGGAGCGCTACTCGCGAGCATCACTGCCAGCGGGACAGTGAAATCTGCCCCCAGAGGAAATATTCTTCCATTCACGGAAGTCGTTTCTTTCTCCAAGGGATCCTCAAACGCGATCACACAACGGCTCCCCTCAAAGCGGGCCACGGCTGTAACGCCGTAATAAGTCTTCCGCGTAAAATAAATGGCGCGCCATTCCTTATTCATGCCTCGGCCGATCGCAACGACCGGTGCACCGATACCAGAGCGGGTGGCATGCTCCTCCACATATTTTCCACCGATGGTGAACTGGTCGACCGGCGTGAAGGTGTAGAGTGCAGGATTCCAGTTCGGGCGGGGGTCTGGCCTGTGTGTTAAGAGCACCGTGCCCGAGCCGCTGGGTACTATCAATGGTTTGCTCCAAGGATCAAGCTTGGCATCACGGATGATGCCGATCATGCGGGAAACAGCAAAATTGTAATCGTGCAGGGCTGCGGGATCATCCGGATGGACTTTAAGCAGCTCGAGAGACGTCCGCGCCGCCTGCATGTTCTCACCAAGGGCAACAAGCGGGCTTGTATTAAGATGGTGGAGTGCCTGCAAAATCAGGGCCTCCGTTTTCTCCAGAGCGCTCCTTGAAGAATGCGCCTTCACGGACAGCTGTTGGAAACGAGGGGTTCTTTCCTTAACGGTGGCATCGGTAGCGCACGCGGTAAGAGCCAATGCTGTAATAATCAGCACCAGATGCCTTGATGGAAAAAACAACGATATGTGATTCTTCACTTCCCTGAATAATCGTGCGAAATGTTGGGGCTGCCCTATGACTGATGCAGGTAGCCTTGAGCCAGAGCAATAAACTCCCTGACCTGATCCTCCTCCCACTGCCGATCGCGTCCGAGTTCCTTTGCCAGCACCTTGGCGACGGATGGCGCGGCCTCGATAGCCGCCTTGGCATCGAGCAACAGGGAACGGGTCCGGCGAGAAAGGATGTCCTCCAGCGTGCGGGCCTGCTCATGCCGGACTCCCCAAGCAACTGTGGCCAGCGGGTAGGGCAGGTTCGGGTGCATGGGCTCTGCCAGTGAAGGTTCTGCATCCATCAGGGCTGTAACTGCATCGGCATCACTTCCATAAACGGAAAGCCAGTCGGGAAAAGCGGGCGCACCGGGAGCACGCCATCCAAGGAGTTGGAGGTGTTCGGTCTCACATTTTTTCTCCTCCAGTCCCCCCAGAAGGATCGCGTGATCGACCGTGTCCTCAGCCATCTTGCGGTAGGTGGTCCACTTGCCGCCCACGATCGTGACGAGTCCAGCCTCGGAGACGAGTATTTCGTGGTTGCGAGAAATGGCTTTGGTCGCCGATCCATCCTTCCCCGGCTTGCGGACAAGCGGTCTCTGCCCGGCAAAAATGCTGAGGATATCTTTCTCCTTCGGATCACGGGCCAGATAACGTGCAGCGTTGCGAAGAATGAAACCAACCTCCTCGGCAAGGGCTCGCGGCTCGATCTCGGGATCCTGCATCGGTGTATCGGTCGTCCCGACAAGGACCTTACCATGCCAAGGGATAACAAAGAGGACGCGCCCATCATCGGTGTGTGGCACCATGATCGCTGATTCCCCCTGTAGGAAGGAGCGGTCGAAAACAAGATGCACTCCCTGGCTCGGCTGAACGGCCTTGGCCGCCTTGGCATCATCCATGTGACGGATCTCGTCGCTGAAAATTCCGGTGGCATTGATCACCACGGCTCCTTCCGCCACATGGCTCGCAACGGTTTCCAAATCAGTGAAGGTGACGCCTTTCACGAGGCCATCCTTCTTGGTGAGCCCTGTCACCTTGGTGTAGTTCAGGACGCATGCTCCATGGTGGACGGCTGTACGGGCGAGGGTCACCGCGAGACGCGCATCGTCGAACTGCCCGTCAAAGTACTCCACGCCCCCGAGAAGGTGCTCCTTCTCGATGTTCGGAATCCTTTTCACGGTTTCCTCACGGGAAACAAGATGGGAGGGCGCAAGGTTGAGTTTGCCGGCGAGTGCATCGTACACCTTCAGCCCGATGCCGAAGAAGGGACCCTCCCACCACTGGTAGCGGGGGATGAAGAACGAGAGGTGATGAACAAGCTGGGGTGCATTCTGGTGAAGGAGTCCCCGCTCCCGCAATGCCTCGAGGACAAGCGGGATGTCTCCCTGCTCGAGATAGCGAACACCCCCATGAACAAGCTTGGTGCTGCGGCTAGAAGTCCCCTTGGCAAAGTCAGAACTCTCTAGGAGGAGTGTTTTATATCCGCGAGTAGCGGCATCGACGGCGACACCCAACCCGGTGGCGCCACCTCCGATGATAATGACATCCCATCGCGGGGTCTCCGTGATTTTTTTGAGCAGGTGATTGCGGTTCATGATTGGGTGGTCCAATTCTGGGCACGTTTGACGGCCCGCTTCCAGATCTTCAGTCGGGATCTCCGGCTTTGAGCCGTGATTTCCGGCTCGAAGCGGCGCTCCACGGAGCGGATCTTGGAAAGCTCCTCGATACTCGGCCAAATCCCGGCACCCAGACCTGCAAGCATGGCAGCCCCAAGTGCCGTACTCTCAAGGTTGGCGGGTCTCTCGACCGTGCAACCCAGAAGATCGGACTGCGTCTGCATCAGCAGGTTGCTGGCCGAGGCGCCACCATCCACCCGGAGCGTGGCGATCTTTTTACCGGAATCCCTCTCCATCGCCGTGACGAGGTCACTGACCTGAAAGGCAATCCCCTCCAGCGTGGCTCGAGCGATATGAGCTGAGTTGGTCCCACGGGTCAGGCCCAAGATAGTGCCCCTCGCTTGAGGATCCCAGTAAGGAGCACCAAGCCCTGTAAAAGCAGGCACCAGATAAACCCCTCCACAGTCGCTTACCCTGTTGGCAAGTTCCTCAACCTCGGGCGCGGATTTGATGATACCGAGTCCGTCCCTCAGCCACTGGATCGATGCCCCGCCCATGAAGACGCTCCCCTCGAGCGCGTACTGCAGCGAACCCTCGCCGATCTTCCAGGCAACGGTGGTCAGCAGACGATTCGCGCTGGAAATCGCATCCTGTCCCGTGAATTCGAGAAGAAAGCAACCCGTCCCATAGGTGCATTTGACCAAGCCGGGCTTGGTGCAAAGCTGCCCGAAGAGAGCCGACTGCTGGTCACCAATAGCACTTGTGACAGGTATGGAGGCGCCAAAATGTGCGGCATCCGTGACTCCCAGACTGCCACTGCTCGGAGCAATGCGGGGGAGGATGGCAGCGGGGATATTGAAAAGCGCGAGCAGCTCAGAATCCCAATCCCCTTTGCGGATGTTCATCAGCATGGTGCGGGAGGCATTGCTGACATCAGTCACGTGGGAGGCTCCGCCGGTCAGTTTATAAATGAGCCAGCTGTCGATGGTTCCCGCGGCAAGCTCTCCTGCTTCGGCCCTCGCCTGTCCGTCAGGAATCTCCTGGAGAATCCAGCGGATCTTGCTAGCCGAAAAATAGGGGTCGAGCAGGAGACCGGTTCGCTGCTGGACCAGCGGCTCCTTGCCCGCTTCCCGCAGGGCATTCATCGCTTCACCCGTCCTGCGGTCCTGCCAGACAATCGCACGATGGACCGGCACGCCGGTCTTCCGATCCCAGACAACGACCGTCTCTCGTTGGTTCGTGATGCCGAGTGCCGAGATCTCATCGGCGGAGATACCGGCTTTGGCGATCGCTTCACGGGCCGTGGAGAGAATGGTCTCCCAGATCTCCATGCCGTCGTGCTCAACCCAACCCGGTTGCGGAAAGTGCTGGGTGAATTCTTTTTGGGCTGAGGCGATCACCCGAAGGCTATCGTTATAAATGATCGAGCGGGAGCTGGTCGTGCCCTGATCAAGGGCGAGGATATATTTCATGGGAGGATTAACGATTAAAAGCGCCCCAGTGCCATGTAGACAACGGCTGCTAGAGTGCCGCCGATCAATGGGCCGACGACGGGAATCCAAGCATAAGACCAGTCGGATCCTCCCTTGCCCGCCACGGGCAGGAGGGCATGAGCAATGCGAGGACCTAGGTCGCGCGCGGGGTTGATCGCATACCCGGTGGGGCCACCGAGAGAGAGACCGATTGCCCAAACCAGAAGTCCAACCGGCAGTGCCCCAAGGGCGCCTAGATCGATCGGAAAGACGGAGTCGCTTTTCGGCGCACCAACGGCACCCTTCATGCAGAAGATGCAGAAAATCAGGACAAAGGTTCCAATGATTTCGCAGATCAGGTTGGAGGGCACAGAGCGGATTGCCGGGGCTGTGCAAAAAGCAGCCCTCTTGAGTTCGGGATCCTCCGTGATTGCCCAATGAGGGAAGAAGGCAAGCCAGACAATGAACGAACCGAAGATTGCTCCCAGAATCTGAGCCTCAATATAGCCAGGTACCGAGGCCCACGGTAAGTTTCCCGCCATCGCCATCGCGACCGAGACGGCGGGATTCAAATGTGCGCCACTGATCCGAGCTACTGAAAAGACGGCTACAAAGACACCCAACGCCCATCCTGCAGTGATCACGATCCATCCACCGTTCTGGCCCTTGCTGCGGTTCAGCAGCACGGTTGCGACCACGCCGTTTCCTAAAATGATTAGTAGGGCCGTTCCTATAAACTCCGCAATTTGGGGGGACATTGTTTTCACGTTAACCTTCAGCCACACCTCCGCAAGTTCTATGATATTTTATCGCAAACCTGTCCACCCCGTTCAACCGTGAGGAGTTGAACGCGCATGCTTTTTCTGGGAGGT
>WBXH01000060.1 GCA_008933015.1 Verrucomicrobiota bacterium
GATCTGCATGGAATAACGTCGGAAACTTGACGATTGGTTACGATGGATCCGACAACAGCATGGTTGTTTCGGGCGGAGCATTTGTTGTGAACGGAATGACTGATATCCAGGGTGTTCTCTTAACCAATGGTGGAACAGGAGTGATTGGACTCAATTCCGCCTCCTCCAATAATGGCGTTTTGGTGACCGGAACCGGTTCAACATGGATTGATGGCGGGGATCTGTTTGTTGGATCAAGTGCTTCCGGCAACAGCCTAGTGATCAGCAATGGGGGGACGGTGATGAATTGGAGCGTCGCCTACGGCGGGGTCATCGGGTTCAATGTCGGATCTTCGAATAATCGTGTTTTGGTGTCCGGAACCGGTTCAACCTGGAACGTTAAGGGGAATCTCATGATTGGTGATGCCGGCAGTGGCAACCTCGCGGTGGCCAATGGTGGATCGGCAGTTGCCAGTGCGATCATGGTCGCCTCCGCCGGTGGGTCCTCTGGCGCCCTGAACATCGGATCCCTCGGGGGAAGCGACACTGCAGGGACAATCGACTCTCCTACGATCGCCTTCGGTGCGGGAAGCGGCACAATTAACTTCAACCAAGTCGATACATCGACGATGACGAGTGCGATTTCCGGGAATGGATTCATCAATCAACTCGGTAGTGGGACGACCATTCTGAGCGGCAGCAACAATTTCTCGGGCACTACGACTGTGAAAGCGGGACTTCTACTCGCCAACAGCAGTAATGCTTTAGGCTCCTCCATGATGTTAGTGACAAACTCAGGCACTCTCGGAGGTAACGGGACGATCGGCGGAGTTACGACAATCGCCAGCGGAGGAACCCTGAATCCCGGATCGGATGGAGTAGGAGCACTGAGTTTCAGGAATGCTCTGACGCTTGCGGCAGGATCAACGACCTCGTTCCAGATCCATTCCACGAATGACTTCACCTCGATCAACCTGATTGGTACCAGCCTTGCCTATGGGGGCACGCTGGTCTTCAATTTGATCAACTTCACTCCTGTGGCAGGGAATGAGTTCAGTGTGTTCAACATGATCGGTGGATCAACAGAGAGCGGGAATTTTGAAAGAATCGAGGTGGGAACTTCCTACCTGAACTATGCCGCTGGGCTTTGGAGCGGTGTCAATGACGGGGTGACCTACCAGTTCAACGACGCCACGGGTAAGCTCACCGTACAGGCCATCCCTGAGCCCTCCACCTGGGCGCTGTTGGGACTCGGTGCTCTTGGGATGTTGATTGCTCTTCGCCGTCGCGGGTTGGCATGATCCCATGGAGTGCTACTCCTCCCTTACCTTCAAAAAACTAAATGAAAAAAAATCTCCTCCACATCGCTTATATCGCAGGCATGTTTTTAACCTTCTCCCAGTGGGGAGCTAAGGCCCAGACCCCTCCGACCTATTCGATTTACAGCCTGGGGGCGAACACCACCGGGTTGAGTGTTTCCCAGGATGGAAACTATGTCACGGGATTCTATTACAGTACCAATGCCGGCTTTTCAAATCCTGAAGCCGGTTTCCTTTGGACCCAATCTGGGGGTGTAGTAACCCTGCCTAGAGCAGGCACCACGAATCACGTCGATGCATCACCCAATGCGGTCAATAACTCCGGGATGGTGGTGGGAGCGGTATCGACCACCACCGTCGGAGCGAGTTCATTGCCCGTTCTTTACAGCAACAGCAGTAGCTCTACAGTACTTCCCCTTCCCTCAGGATCATTCGCGGGCAGGGCCTTCGGGATCAATAATTCCGGAGCTATTGCCGGAAGTATTCTTTCCGAAGGCAACTGGTATGCAGCCACCTTCACCACCACCAATGCCTCGGTGCTCATGCAGACACCAACCAATGGCGCGATTCTGCAGTACGCCTATGGGATCGCGAACTCGGGAAGGGTCGCCGGTCAGGCTGGCTATCTTGCGGGAACGATTGGGTATTATCTCGATCCGGGTGCCTCCAACGCCGTCGATCTCGGTTCGCTGCCGGGAGGAGATGGTAACACGGTTGCCTTTGCCATCAGTGGGTCCGGCGGCTACATTACGGGATACAGCGGAGCCAGCCCGTTTATTTATCAACCGGGAACCGCAACCATAACGGCTATTCCCATGCTTGCGGGTTGGACTGGCGGTGAGGGAAGGTCCGTCAATGACCTAGGCTGGGTTGTTGGTTACGGCAGTAGTGCTACATCGATTCCATTCCTCTTCAACGGCACCAGCACATACGGCCTGCAGGGCCTGCTGACCGGCACCGATTCCTCCCGATGGAACATGACAAGTGGGGATGCCAACGGAGCTTATGGGATAAGCGACAACGGAATTATCACCGGGAGAGCCCTTTTTGATGGAGTTGTCACCGGTTTTGTCATGATTCCAAACTCCCCAATCCCCGAACCCTCCACCTACGCACTCTTCGGACTCGGAGCATTGGCTCTGGTTATTGCGTATCGTCGGAAAGTCGCTTAATTACTTCTGGCTTTTCAAAGAAGACCCATCTCCTTCATCGGGTATGGGTTTTTCTTTCATGCCGTTCGCTTGCCGGCCCGAGTCTCGTTTCTAAAGCTCGATTGGCTGTCCAGGGGGAGGGGCGATGACCTTTGTCTCCGGAAGGGCGGAGTAGAGTTCACGCCTGAACCAATCGATGGCCGGATCATCACCATGAACGAGGAGCACTGTCTTCGGACGAACTTTGACGGCATAGGTGAGCAAGTCCTCGCGCCGTGCATGGGCACTGAAGGTGAAGACCTCGCGATGGCAGTTGAAAGGAATCTCCGGAGCACTGGCGCTCAGGGAGACAAGGCTTCCCGGTTCTGCATTGCGGACATGCCCTGCCGGTGAGTTCGGATCGGCATAACCGACAAAGAAGAGGTACTGGGTGGGATCGGGAAGGACTTTCCGGGCAAAGATGTTGGAGAGGGTGTACTCGGTCATCATGCCACTACTGAGCGCGTAGATGGCACGCTTACGGGGATTGAGCGAGTTGACATCCTTGCCCCCTGCGACATAGGGAGCGACATCATTCATGAGTCGGAGCTTGGGAAGATTCCGGGGGACCCTGTCAGCCATCGTGTCGTAGACGGCCGTGATCTTGCTACTGAGTCCGCCGACATAGAGTGGGATGGGTGGGATGATGCGCTCACGCTCCATCTTCCAGAGCAGGGCCATGACCTCCTGGGTCTTTCCCAAGGCAAAGACGGGAATGGTTATACTGACTCCCTCCTCAAGGGCGGCAGCCACAGCGGCGGCGAAGCGTTTCTCTTCCTTGGCACGGGTGAAGCCCTCGGGAAGGGGTGCATTTCCCCTGGTTGTCTCCATCAGGAGGACATCGACCGGCTCCTCAGGAAAGCGTGCACCTGTCTGGATGGTCTGATCCTCGAAATTGACATCTCCCGTGTAGAAGAACTTCTTCCCCTCGGCGCGGATCATCACTCCAGCAGATCCCAGGATGTGTCCTGCATCATGGAAAGTAACGGTGGGGGCACCTGCACCTTCGGAAGCCCTCTCCCCGTGGAGGGTGAGGGGACGATCCAAGGGGCAGTGACGCCAGTTGCGTGACGCCATCTCGATAGCGCGATGCGTGAAGAGAGGGTAATCTGTGAGCTTGAGCTCCTCCTGCTGGCGGGTCATCACGTTCACCGAATTATGAAGCATGATGTCGGCAATGCGTGCCGTTCCCTGAGTCATGAGGACAGGCATACCCGGCTGGCGCGCGTGCAGGAGTGGGAGGCAACCGACATGATCCTGATGGGCGTGGGTGAGGATCGTGGTCAGGATGGAGTCTTCTCCGATCTCCTCAAGAAGCGGTGTAGCTGCGTGCCCCGCATGCTCAGGATGCATCCCGCAGTCGAGAATCACGGATTCGTTTTCCAGATCGAGACGGTAGCAGTTGGAACCGATGCCAGCTCCCCGGGTCAGATTTGTGAAACGCATGGCCCACCACACTAAAATCGATGCTCACGGCCTGCGAGAATGATTCTCTAAGAAAACGCAACTTTCCCCGAAAAAAGGTGTTATAATAAATAAGATGCTACTCCCCCTTCCGGAAAAACTCTGGAATCGCTACTCCGCCGCCCACTTGCTGAACAGGGCGGGATTCGGCGGAACGCCTGCGGAGATCGACGACCTCTACTCGAGAGGAATGGATGGTGCGGTGGAGTGCCTCCTTAATGCACCAAACGACGAGGATCTCTTTCCAAGGCCTCCCATGATGGAGCCTGCAAAGCGGGTCGAGTATCAGAAGCAAATCAAGAACGCTCCGACCGAGGAAGAGCGAGTGAGAATCAAAAAGTCCTTTTTTAGAGATGAAAGAGCGGAAATCATCGCCCTCCGTCTCTGGTGGCTAAATCGGATACGCTACACGACTGCTCCGCTACTTGAGAAGTTGACGCTGTTTTGGCACGGGCACTTCGCCACGAGTAACCAGAAGGTGAACGATCCCTACCTGATGTGGCTACAAAACGAGACCATGAGGCAGCATGCTTTGGGGAAGTTCCCCGTGATGCTGAAGGCCATGTCGCAGGACCCCGCCATGATCAGGTGGCTTGACCTCAACCAGAGTAGCAAAAAGCACCCGAACGAGAACTTCGCTCGTGAAGTAATGGAACTCTTCTCGCTTGGTGAGGGACACTATTCCGAAATGGATGTTACGGAGGCAGCACGAGCCTTCACCGGATACAGGGTCGTCCCTGAGACAGCTACCTTTCACTTGGCCACGAATGCCCACGACTCGGGGATGAAGACCTTCCTTGGGAAAACGGGAGATTTTACTGGGGATCAGATTCTCGATCTCATCGTGCTCCAGCCACAGTGTGCGCGATTCATTGGAAAGAGGCTCTGGCAGTTCTTTGTCTCAGAGTCACCCAATGAGAAGACCATCTCTGAAGTCGCTGATATCCTGTTGAATAACGGTTACGACATCGGCAAAACGCTTAGGGTCATCTTCAGAAGCTCTCTCTTCTATTCACAGGCAATCGTTCACCACCAGATCAAGGGGCCTGTGCAATGGATGATCCAGACAACCAGGATGCTGGAGATCCCGCTGCCTGATGCCAAGGTCCTCGAAAACTCGATGGCAGCATTGGGACAGGTGCTTTTTGCCCCACCCAATGTCAAAGGGTGGGATGGGGGAAGAGCCTGGATCAGTGCCTCAAGCCTTCTCTACCGCTACAATCTTGCGGCCTATCTGCTGAGCGGCAAGGCACACATCTTGGGTGGTGGAGGTGCAAAGACCGCCCAGTTACCTCTCGAAGCGATCGCACCTCCTTCCACGCGCGTATCCTGCAACCTGCTTCTGGAGCCACTTGCATTCAGGATCTTTAACATTCCCATCAGTACGCGGGATTTCTCCAGCTACATGAGCTACATCAGTAAGCAGACTCCGCCCTATTCGGACAACGCGGTGAGGGATCTGATGCAAATCATGATGGGAACTCCTGAATTTCAGCTGAACTGATGCTATCTTGAATCAACCCTAATCCCCAGACCAAGCCACACGATGAAGACGCCCCAAGAACAAACGCTTCACACACGTCGGGAGTTCATACGCACCTCCTTCCTAGGGGGGGCGCTCGCCTCGACAGTGCCCCTCTTTTTGGAGAAGACCTTCCTGACCCTTGACTCGATGGCCGCGGCAACCACTGGGCAGTATGCAACTGGCAAGGATTCCACAATCCTCGTGGTGCTCCAGATGGCTGGAGGAAACGACGGCCTCAATATGCTCGTTCCTTACGGGGATGATGCCTACTACAAAGCCCGCCCAAGGATTGCGATTCCCTCAAACTCGGTCCTGAAGATCAATGATTACGCCGGACTTCATCCCAAGTTAACCGGCCTCAGGGATCTCTATGGTAGCGGAACCCTCGGACTGATCCAGGGTGTCGGCTATCCCAATCCCAACCGCTCCCACTTTCGCTCCACGGAAATTTGGCAAACAGCCAGTGATTCGGGTCATAACGAGAGCGTGGGATGGATCGGGCGCTATTTCGATAGTTGCTGCAAGGGATCGGATCCCTCTGTCGGTGTCTCCATTGGAGGACAGACTCCGCAGGCCTTTGCCTCCCCCCATCCGAAGGGGATCGCTTTTTCAGATCCGTCCCAATTCAGGTACATGAGCGAGGCGGCAAGTAATCCGAAGATGGCTGAACAGTTCATGAGGGAAATGAACTCCCCGACCGAGAATATGGGACATGGAGGCCTGTCCGATAACAGCGGAGGCTCCATCGGCATGATCTCGGGTTCGCCCGATACGGCGGGAGACACTCTCGATTTCCTACAGAGGACTGCCCTTGGGGCAGAAATGAGCAGCGACAAGATCCTTGAAATCATACGTAAATCGAAAAGCAGTGTCGATTATCCGAGATCCCAACTTGGCAACAGTCTGAACCTCGTCGGCCGTCTCATTCAGGGAGGACTACCGACGCGTGTCTACTATGCCTCCCAAGGAGGATTTGATACGCACGCCAACCAACTTCCTTCACACGATCGCTTAATGACCGATCTGAATGCTGCGCTCACATCGTTCGTGGCGGATCTGAAAGCGCAGGGCAATTACGATCGGGTCCTTGTACTGACATTCAGCGAGTTTGGCAGACGTGTTGCTGAGAATGCGAGCGGTGGAACCGATCATGGTGC
>WBXH01000061.1 GCA_008933015.1 Verrucomicrobiota bacterium
ATCCTTATCGTGGATGGAAGTCACCTCGTGGTACATGTTAAAGACCTCACGCTGATCGAGCGAGAGGCTCTCGACAATGTACTGGAAGGTGTGGGTGTGGATCGCCTCCTCGAAGGCCTGACGTAGCATGAACTGACGGGCCTCCGGATTGGTGACATGCTTGAAGATGGCAAGCACGATATTATTACCCACAAGGCTCTCAGCGGTACTAAAGAAGCCGAGGTTACGCATGATGACCTGGCGCTCGTCAGCGGTCAGCTTGTTCGACTTCCAGAGCTCGATATCACGCTGCATCGGGATCTCGTTCGGCATCCAGTGGTTCGCGCAACCCTTGGTGTAGTAATCCCATGCCCAGGTGTACTTGAGGGGCATGAGTTGGTTCACATCGACCTGCTTGCAGTTGACCAGACGTTTTTGATCGGGATCAATCCGCTTGGTCAGGTCGTGGAATGTGGCGGGTCTATCGGATGAGGTGCAGCAGGACATGATGGGTATTGGTTTAGGTTACGTGAAGACTGTCGTTATTTCCAGCGTATGTGTTGTTTGTTGGGGTGGGGACGACGGGTTGGGTTGTGACTCTTTATTGGCAGGCTTCGCACTCACCACCGTTGCGCATTGCCTCGATGCTGCAGGCCTGCGCCTCTTCGGGAGTGAATTCTTTTTCCGTTTTTTTAGGTTGATTGACCCAGTTTGGACGGGATTGGCTTGTGCTCTGCTCTACCGTGGATGCTGCCGTGGCGCGGAGGTAGTAGGTCGTCTTGAGCCCTGTCTCCCAAGCATGGAGATACATGTCATTGAGCCTCTTGCCACTCGGGGCGGCGATGTAGAGATTGAGCGACTGCCCCATGTCGATCCACTTCTGGCGACGGCTGGCACACTCAATGTACCAACCGGGCTCAACCTCAAAGGCGGTGCGATAGATCTCACGGATATTCTCCGGGATACGGGCGATCCCAAGGATGGAACCGTCCATGTACTTGAGTTCCTCGAGCATTTTGCGATCCCAGAGACCGAGGGCCTTGAGGTCTTCCACAAGGTAGCTGTTGATGACGGTGAAGTCACCGCTGAGATTCCCTTTCGCAAAGAGGTTCTTGAATGTCGGTTCGATCGACTGGGAGACCCCGGTGATGTTTGAGATCGTTGCGGTCGGCGCAATGGCCATTGTGTTACTGTTACGCATCCCGTTCTTGCGGATTGCGGCGCGCACGACATTCCAATCGAGCGTGCTGGAGCGGTCCATGGTGACGGGTAAGCCGCGCTCCTGCTCCAGAAGATCGATCGTGTCGATCGGGAGGAGACCACGATCCCACTTGGAACCCTTGAAGGTCTCGTAGGCTCCACGCTCGGCAGCAAGTTCCGTGGAGGCAAGAGTGGCGAAGTAGGAGATCGCCTCCATGCTGGTGTCTGCGAAGTTCACCGCCTCCTGACTGGCGTAGCTGATCTTAAGCTTGTAGAGAGCGTCCTGAAAGCCCATGAGCCCCATACCCACGGGGCGGTGACGCATGTTGGCTGTTTTGGCCTCCGGAGTCGGGTAGTAATTGATATCGATAACGTTATCGAGCATCCGGAGGGCGGTGCGGACCGTTTTTTCAAGCAACTGCATATCGAGTCCCTGCTCGTTGATGTGAAGGGGCAGACCGATCGATCCCAAGTTGCAGACAGCGGTCTCCTCTGCGGAAGTATTCAGCAGAATCTCGGTGCAGAGGTTGGAGCTGTGCACCACACCTTGATGATCTTGGGGTGAGCGCACGTTGGAGGGATCCTTGAAAGTGATCCAGGGGTGACCCGTCTCGAATACCATCGAGAGAATCTTGCGCCAGATGGCGGAGGCCTCGACGCGCTTGAAGAGGGTGATTTCCCCACGATCGGCCATGGCCTCGTACTCCGTGTAGCGCTCCTCAAAGGCGCGACCGTAGAGATCGTGCAGGTCGGGCACATCACTGGGGCTGAAGAGCGTCCACTGGGCGTTCTCCTTGACCCTCTTCATGAAGAGGTCGGGGATCCAGTTGGAGGTGTTCATGTCATGGGTGCGACGTCGCTCGTCACCCACATTCTTGCGAAGCTCCAAAAAGTCCTCGACATCCAGATGCCAGGTCTCGAGATAGGCGCACATGGCACCCTTGCGCTTGCCACCCTGATTCACGGCGACAGCCGTGTCGTTGGCGACTTTCAGGAAGGGGATCACGCCCTGGCTTTCGCCATTGGTTCCCTTGATCAGGGAGCCCGTGGAGCGGACGTTTGTCCAGTCGTTGCCGAGGCCGCCGGCCCACTTGGAGAGCTTGGCATCATCACTGATGCACTTGAAGATGTGATCGAGATCGTCCATCACCGTCGTCAGGTAGCACGAACTCAACTGGGGATGAAGGGTGCCGCTGTTGAACAGGGTAGGCGTCGAGGAGGTGAACAAGAAGCTCGAGAGGAGCTCGTAAAATTCAATGGCGCGGTCATTTTTAGTCTCGCCTTCGTTGAGAGAGAGACCGAGGCAGACCCGCATCCAGAAAAACTGGGGCGACTCAATCCGACGGCCACCGATGTGAATGAGGTAGCGGTCGTAAATGGTCTGTAGTCCCATGTAATTGAACAGCAGATCGCGCTCAGGCTTGAGTGCGGCGGCAATCCTATCGATGTCAAACTCTAGGAGTTGCGGAGTGAGGCGACCGGCGGCAATCCCTTCCTCCAAGTAGGCCCTGAAACGAGTGGAGTGAGCCACCGTGATGTCATGGTAGTGCTCGAAGCCGGGGATGGTCTCGCGGTAGATGACTTCAAGCAGCAGTCGGGCCGTGACATAGCCGTAGGCTGGATCGAGTTCGATGCGGGACTTCGAGGAGAAGATCATCGATTTTTCGATCTCATCGAGGCGTACGCCGTCGTAGAGATTGCGCATGGTCTCGTCGGCCATGTCGCGGGCATCGCAACGATCCTCAAAACCACGGCAGGCACGGATCAGGGTGCGTCGGATCCGCTGGGGCTCTAGGGTCTCACGGCTTCCATCCCGGAGAGTTACGCTGAGTTCAGCCTGAACCTGACCAGTGAGGTCACGGTCGCCACGCAGGGCACGTGCCTTCCTCCGATCCTCACGATAGATGATGTAGCGGCGGGCCACATGGGTGTGCCCCTGGACCATGAGGGCTTCTTCCACGGCATCCTGAACACGCTCGATCTCCAACTCCTCGCCGCGAATGGCGCGGCTGAAAAGACGCTGAACGACAGCCGCTGTCACGGAAAGGGAAGCGGCCTGATCCTCGGCAGAAAGGTTGTAATCGCTCGGGATGTCGCGGTCGGCCTTGAAGGCACTTTCCACAGCCAAGCGGATCCGCTCCTCATTGAATGATTCACTGCGTCCATCACGCTTGCGGACGGTGAATTCACGACCGTGTAGAGGGTCCACCCCGTTGAGTGAGAGTTGTCCGGAAAGAGGTTCCATAGGGATTTTCAGAGAGTTTGGTAGAGGCTTGGGGGTTTTGGGGAAAAGTTCCATAAAAACACTATATGTTGTGTCTCGTGGATTTGCTGCCGCTACATCTAGGTCACACACAGCAAGCTGGTCAACGAGATTTTCTAAAGTTTTTCTTTTTTCTTTTTTTCTCTTTTGGGAGCGGGTGAGTCGGTTGGTTCTGGGGCTATTTTCGGGATCCTGAAGCTCCCCAGCAAGACGAAGAAGAGCTTCTAAGAAATTAAAAAAGAGAAAAAAGATTGCCCCGGAGAAAGGGGCTTGGGAGCCCCTTTTTTACTGACTGCGCACAGGCGCTTCGCGACCTAACATGAGGGCAAGAGCCTCCCCGACCAGAAAGAGTGATCCGGCAAGCAAAACAGGGGCTTGCGGGGCGTACGGATTATGATCCATGCACTCCAAGGCCGCTGCTAGGGAGGGAAAAACATGCATAGGAAGAGATAAATCCCCCACGGATTGAGCCAAAAGCTTCGGATCAGCCGATCGCGCAGAGGCTATTGGAACCAGCAAGATCTCACTGGCAATCGGCGCGAGAATTCTCAGGAGATGGGATGGATCCTTGTCCGTGAGGGCCCCGAAGATCAATCGGCATCGTTCCGAGCCGAACTCTTCGCGCCAGACTGAGACCAGTTGCCTAGCCGCATGCGGATTGTGGGCCCCATCAAGGATCAACCTTCCCCCCGACAACCTTTGGAAGCGTCCGGGCCAAGTGACTCGGGCAAGCCCACGCGCACTCTCCTCGGGTGTGATATGAAATCCGGCAACCCGAAGCAGGTTCAGGGCAACCGCAGCATTCCAGCGCTGATGGGAGCCGGTTAACCCGAGAACAAGGCCGGCATCAAGCGCTTCGGTAATCCAATGACATGGCGTTGAGAGATTACGAGCGGCGGCAGCGAGACTTTTCCCAGCCTCCTCCTCCTGAGGTGCAATGACTGCGGGGACCCCTGATCGGAAGATCCCAGCCTTTTCCCGGGCAATCTCTGCAAGAGTTCCACCGAGCCACTCCGTGTGATCAAGGGCGATCGGTGTGATCGCGCAGGCGATCTTAGGAGCCGTATTGGTCGCATCCAATCGCCCGCCCAGACCGGTCTCCAGAACGACGATCTCGCACCCCTCCCGGTCAAAGTGAGCAAAGGCAAGTGCGGTCACGAGTTCGAAGAACGTCGGTTGCTCCGCCTCCTCCCACGCCTGTGTCACGTCCCGGAGTCGGTTGATCCCCTTTTCCAAAGCCGTGGCGGAGGCATTCTCTCCATTCACCCGAATCCTCTCTGAAAAATCAATCAGATGAGGCGACGTGTAGAGCCCCGTCCTGTAACCGGCGGCTCGAAGAACCGACTCGCTCATGGCACTGACGGAGCCCTTGCCATTGGTTCCCGCAACATGGAGACAGCGAAGGCGCTGCTCGGGGTTACCCAGCGCCTTCAGCAAGCGCTCCATCCTCTGCAACCCAGGGAAGATACCCCGGGATTGGGTGGACATCAGCCAATCGAGCGGGGAGTCAGGTTGCATTGACATCAAAAGCACTCACAAGACCCCCGTCGGGTTTCCCAAACCCACCCCTTACTTCCCCATCAGGGTCCCGAGGATCGTGATGATCGTTTCACGCATTTTGGCGCGGGGGACAATCTCATCCACAAGTCCGTGCTCGAGGAGGAACTCAGCCGTCTGGAATCCTTCGGGGAGCTCCTGATGCGTTGTCTCCCGGATGACCCTGGGTCCAGCGAAGCCGATCATGCTCCGGGGTTCGGCAAGCGTAATGTCGCCCAGCGTTGCAAAGCTGGCCATGACTCCTGCCGTCGTGGGATTCGTTAGGACCGCAATGTAGGGAAGTCCGGCTTCGGCATGGCGTGCCAGAGCCCCGCTGGTCTTGGCCATCTGCATGAGGGAGAGCATCCCCTCGTACATGCGTGCCCCGCCCGAGGTGCAGAAAATGATGACAGGACTCTTGGCCTTGGTGGCAGCCTCGATGGTTCGGGTGATCTTCTCACCGACTACCGATCCCATCGTAGCGGCAAGAAAGGCGAAATCCATCACCGCCAACCCGATCCGGTGTCCCCCGACCTTCGCAGACCCGGTGATCACGGCATCCGTCAGACCGGTCTTCTTGCGGTAGGTCATGAGGCGCTCCTCATAAGTGGCAACTCCCTTGAAACCAAGGGGATCAACAGATGACATTGCCTCGTCTGTCTCCTCGAAGCTCCCCTCATCCACCAAAATGCTGATACGCTCCTTGGCCCCCATGCTGAAATGATGCTCACATTTCGGACAGACACGCAGATTTTCCTCGATGGCAAGATGGTGGATCATTTCCGAGCATCCCGGGCACTTCGTCCAGAGACCTTCGGGCATCTCTCTCTTTTTCTTGTCCGAAAATTTGAGTGTTGGCTTTTTGAAAATCGTCATCGCCTTTTGATTCTGCAACAAAGCTAGGGCCTATGGGAAGAGGGAAGGCTACCTCAACCCCTGGCAAGCGTGAGCGCCGAGACATCCGTTGCCCCGCCTTCCAAGATGAGGGCGGCACAGGCATCCAGCGTAGCCCCTGTGGTTGCAACATCATCGATCAGAAGAATAGAGGCGTCGCCAGGCACCCGCCCCCGAAGCGAAAAGGCTCCCCTCAGGTTCTCCAATCTCCCCGCACGGTCGAATCCTGCCTGAGGAGCGGTGGAGCGGTTCCTATTTAGAAGCCGGAGCACAGGAAGACCGAGCTGCTTGGCAAGGGATCGGGCCAGAAGATCGGATTGGTTGAATTCCCGTTCTCGCTCCCGGAGGGGATGCAGGGGGACAGCAACCACGGCGTCAAATTTCTTCTCCCCCAACCTCGGGTCCTCCAACGCCGGTATCATCAGTTCTGAAAGGAGCGGCAACAGACTCTGATCACGTCCGTATTTAAAGCGATGGATCAACTCCTGGAGCAGGCCTTCAAAACGGCACGCCGCAACGATCGTCGTGAGGTGCCATCTCCGCCCTTCACAGTTGGGGCACTGAAACAGACCCGCCAACGGATGAGAGCAGACGAGGCACTGATGCTCCGGAGCAGTAAGGATCAGGGCACGGCAATGCTGGCAGATGAACCGCTCGGCACC
>WBXH01000062.1 GCA_008933015.1 Verrucomicrobiota bacterium
AGAAAATTACGATTCCCCACACATGGAATGCCCTAGATGGCGAAGAGGGTCCGGCTGAGGTAACTGATAAGATCGAGACAGCCGCGGCTGCGGTTGCTGCCACGGATGCTAGGAAAGCCGCTAAAAAAGAGACCCAAGATCCTCATTTGAAGAAAGGTTACTACCGCGGAGCCTGCTGGTATGAGCGGTCGCTCGACATCCCTGCAGAATGGAAGGGCAAGAGACGCGTTTTCATCCGCTTCGAGGCTGCAAGCACCGTGGCCAAGACCTACATTAACAAAGTCGCCTTGGGAGAGCACCGTGGGGCGTTCACAGCTTTTTGTTACGAGATCACCGACTACCTCAACTATGGCGGTGCCAATCAACTCCGCGTCCAAGTTGACAACACGCACCGTGAGGACCTGCCTCCCTTGGCTGGGGATTTCAATCTCTTCGGAGGGCTCTATCGGGATGTCGAGCTGATCGTCACGGATGATGTCTGTATCTCCCCGATCGACTATGCCTCCTCAGGCGTCTATCTGACGACCATGTCATTGGACGACAAGAGGGCGACCGTTCAAGTCCGCTCGATCATCTCCAATGGCAACCACCCCGCCAAAAAAATCAAAGAATCAGCCAAGACGCCGGGGCTCATGGAAAATGTCGCCTCCTCGGGAAGTTCTACTAATACCTCATTCGTTGTGGAGACAGAGGTCAAAGATGAGACCGGCATAACAGTTGCCAAAGTATCCACTCCTCAGCAGATACCCCTGGAGCAGACTGAACCTGTCACCCTGATGCTGACGATCAACGATCCCCACCGTTGGAACGGGCGCAAGGATCCCTATCTTTACACTGCCACGGTGACTGTGATCTCCGAGGGGAAGATCGTTGATCAAGTCTCGCAACCGCTCGGTCTACGTACGACCGCCATCACACAGGACCAAGGTTTTCTGCTTAATGGGCAGCCTTATGCTGTCAATGGGGTTTGCCGACATCAGGATGTCCGTGGCAAAGGTTGGGCAATCTCTCCCGAGGATGAGGAGAGAGATGCAGTAATGATGAAGGAGATGGGGGTAACGGCTGTCCGAAATGCCCACTATCCGCAGAGCGAGCACTGGCATCTGATCAACGACAAGGCCGGAGTCCTGCTCTGGGATGAGGTCTCATTGGTCAACACTACTCGGTCCACTAGGGCCTTCTGGATGAATAGTGAGGAACAGCTACGCGAGTTGATCCACCAACTCTACAATCATCCAAGCGTTGTTTGGTGGGGGATCTTCAATGAACTTGAACTGGACCCGATGCCTCCCTGCGGTCCTGAGTTGGCTCACATGCAGGAAGTTGCCAAAGGGATCGATCCCAACAGGATCGTCGTAGCGGCATCCTGCCGACCACACCGCTATATCAACCTGATCACCGACCAGATCGGACTGAACAAATATCCCGGATGGTATGATAAGGAGAACCAGCCCGATATGGCGGGTCCGATCAATGATTTCAACAGCGAGGTTGGGAAGCGCATCGCCGTTACCGAGTATGGTGCGGGAGCGAACATTTCTCATCACACTGAGGGACCCTTGGTGAAGCCCGAACCGAAAGGGCCCTTCCACCCCGAGGAGTGGCAGGCCTTTGTGCACGAGCAGGACTGGGCGCAGATCAAGGATAACCCCAAAGTTTGGGGAAGCTTTGTCTGGAACATGTTTGATTTCGCTTGCAAGCGTCGGGACGAGGGAAACACCCCCTCTCTCAATGACAAGGGACTGGTGACACACGACCGACAGTTCAGGAAAGATGCCTTCTACTTCTACAAGGCGAACTGGAATCCAGAGCCGATGGTCTATATCAGCTCGCGCCGTGCCGTGAATCGGACGCTTCCAACCACCGAGGTGAAGGTCTATTCCAACTGTCCGCAGGTGGAACTCACTGTGAATGGAAAGAGTCTTGGGACAGTCAAGCCAGGGCCGACAAAGATCGCTCTCTGGCCAAAGGTTGAACTCTCCCCAGGTGAGAACAAGTTGGAGGTCACTGCGATCTCAGGAATGCCTGAAACCAATCCTGTTCACGATAGTTGCACCTGGAGTTTGACAGTTGAGGTTAAGCCCTAAACCTAATAATTGAAATCGCTTGTGGCCCTCTACAGATGAAGGCTTCCAGTTGTTGCCAATGCTTGATTAGGAACATTGGCAACGGCTAATAGGAAACTTCCCTACTGGGTTTTTGATGCGGATTTTTTGCCGCCTCTAGGTGTTGTTCCAGGAATGGGAGTAGGGGACGCTGCGGCCGTGACCTCAATGACCTGGGCCTGCTCAGGCTTCCAAGAGGCAGGATAAATTTTGAGCGTCATCCCTTTCCGAAGACTCGATATCAGAATAGTTTTTCCATCCTGAAGGATGCGCGTTCCGGCCAAAAGGAAATCGAGTTGGGTATCTCCTTTCCTGATCGTCACAAATGTGCCGCTCTTGCCGAGGGAGATAAGCGCGATTTTACCGACAAAAAACTCAGGCACCTCGCCGTTTTCATCCTCGTAGCCGCTCGCCTTCAGGATGTCTACGGTTTGTGCCTGTTCATGTTTCCATGGACACGGGGTTACTGTCACCTTCTGGCCTTTCTTGATGTCTTGGATTAAGACCGTATGGCCATCGTCAGTGACATGGGTTCCCCAAAGGAAAAAACTAGCCGTTTTACCCTTCTTCATCACAGAGATGTAGACGGAGTTTTTGGAGACATTGGCAACGATCCCGGTCATCGGATCAGCAGCAGTGTTCGGATTCGGAAGTTTTACGCCCCCTCCACCTCCGCCCCCACCGCCGGCGGCCAGCGCAGAATTAATCAGAAGTCCGATGAGTAATAATGGGAGGAGGGAATTTTTCATGAGATTATTAGAATAAACGGGTTTTTCTGGGAAAAGTCAAAATCCTCATAGCAAAATTGAGGTTCTAGTAAGCTCAGCATCAAGATGCATGAGGCTTCGGACATCGAATGAATGCTTAGCTTTTCCCTAAGAGATCTACGAGCGCGGAGGTAACCTCTTGAGCTGAAATATCGTCAACCTCCCTGCTCGGTTTCTGGAGTGTCCGGTGGTGGGTCTTCCAAGGTCCCCAATGCTCCGGATCGGAGTCCCCGAAGAGACAGACCATCGGCTTGCTAAGGGCTGCAGCCAGATGCATGGCTCCCCCGTCACTGCAGATGATGGCATCAGAGAGAGAGAGTGCTCCGATGAGATCCTCCAAGCGTTCGGTTCTCACTGCCTGAACCGGCAGGCTAATTGTCACTTTCAAGACCTCATTCGCTTTCTCATCATCTCCAGGATGGAGGGGGTTGTCAGATGCTCCCGGTGACCAGAGAAGGATGAACTTCGCACCCAAGGCTTCGTGGAGCTTGTGAGTAATTTCAGCAAACTTGGATGCCGCCCAACGCTGGGAGGGTTTGCGCGCGCTAAGATGCAGAGTAATGACAGGTCCGGGAAGCACTTTCCAGTCCGATGGAAGGGTGGACTTGATCTTCGCAACGGCATCGGGATTTGGAGTCAGTCGTGCACTTGGAGTTTCAAACTGCAGACCCATCCGCAGAAGTTGATGGCAGCACTGTTCGACATGATGGGAGCCCCCAGCGGTATCTTCTTGATCACGGATCAGGATCTTCTTCGCGCCGATCCATCTTGCGAACCTCATGGCGCTTCGCTGAGGCCCTCCCGGAAGGAGAATCCAGTCGAAGCGTTGACGCCGTAGGTTCCAGATCGTGACGAGTCGGCTCCAGAAAATCCCGAGAGCACTCTCACCCGGGCCCAGATGTTTTGCTTTCGTGTAGGAGAAGAGAGCGTCGATATCAGGATTCCCTTCCATCACAGCCATGTTGTAGCGGGTAACGAGTGCTGCGATGTAGGCGTTGGGAAGTTGCTCCCGCAAGGCTTGGATAAGCGGCGTCGTGCAGACCAGATCGCCGATGTTATCGCGGCGGATGATCAGGATGCGGGGGTTTTTTTCCGGAGTGTCCAAGGAATAGAGATCCAACACCCGGTGCCTCATAAAAGAAACCGCTTTTTTCTCGGCAATCTGCCAGAAGGGCTCTTTTAGCAAAGAATTCGGACCCTTTCAGTCGTTTCATGAGCAAGTGGCAATCTGACTTTGATCGTCGTGACAATTCCGGGATCGGATTCGGCGGTGATTGTTCCGCCGTGGGAGAGAACGATCCAGCGGATAATCGCCAACCCCAGGCCACAGCCGTCGACCTCTCGGTTATGAGCCGGATCTCCTCTGAAAAAGGGGTCGAATATCTTGGATAAGGCCATCGGATCGACACCCGGTCCGGTATTGGAGATCTGCAACAAGGCTGTATTATCATCTCCAATGTTGGGTTTGGTGAGTTGAATCAGGACAGATCCCCCGCGCTCATTGAATTTGACGGCATTATCCAGCAGGTTGAGGAGCATCTGGCGAAGTCGCTCCTGGTCACCCAGAACGATGGTCGGATCACAGGTTTCCAGTCGGACGATCAGCCCTGAATCTCGCGCCAGAATCTGTGCATCTGCATAGGCCTCTCGCACTAGATTATCAAGGTCGACCGGGGCTCTTTGGAGGGTCACAAGCCCTGCTTCTGTCTTAGTGATCAGGGTGAGACCCTCGACGATCCGAGTGAGTCGATGCACCTCTTGCAGTTCGTTCAGCAGATACTCCCGATGGAGTCCGGTGATCGATGGATCCTCAAGCAAGGTTTCGAGACTCCCTCGCATGATCGTGAGAGGGGTTTTCAGTTCATGCGAGGCCCTCAGGGTGAACTCCCGGATCTTCTGGAACGAATCTTCAAGCCTGGCGGCCATCTCGTTAAAGCCCCCCGTCAAGCGATCGAACTCGTCTCCGTTAAAACTCCTGGGAAGACGAACATCTAGGTTGGACTCATTGAGGTCCGAGACGGCATTGCTGAGTGCCCTGACCGGCTCCAGAGCTTTCCTCATGAGCAGCCAACCCCCGCTGAGTCCGAGGATGGTGGCCGGAACGGCGACCCAGATCACACTCTGAAGAAGATCGATCACGACATCATCCTCCGGCGCAAGACCAAGGCGTTCCCTCGCATGCTGGGGTTCAACGACCCACTCCTGATAGAGCAGAGTTCCGCAAATCAGCAAGGAGATCAGAAGTATGCCGGCGTAGAGGGTAGCCAGTCGAAGTCGGAAGCTCATGGGGTGGATTCCTCCCGCATCACATAACCCATCCCTCGCACCGTATGCAGCAGACGCACTTGGGAATCAGCATCGATTTTATCGCGAAGCCTTCGCATGTAGACATCCACAATGTTGGTTCCGGGGTCGAAAGAATATCCCCAGACATGCTGGAGGATCGTAGCCCGGTCACAAATCCTTCCTGCGGATCTCATCAGAAACTCAAGGAGTTGAAACTCGCGGGTACTGAGATCAAGCAGTCTGTTGCCGCGACGAACAGTGCGGGTGATGGAATCAATGGAAAGGTCGGCAAGTTGTAGTCCTGCAGGTTGCTGGGGAATAGAGCGTCGTCCCAAGGCCCTTACCCTTGCTATCAGCTCGCTGAGACCGAAGGGCTTGGGCAGATAATCATCGGCTCCTGCATCCAGTCCCCCGACCCGGTCCTCCATCCCGCCGCGGGCAGAGAGAAGGAGTACCGGGGTGGTGTTTTTGCTTCGACGGAGATCACGTAATACGCTCAGGCCATCCTGCTTTGGAAGCATGATATCGAGTACGATGACATCCGCTGGATGACTGGTTAAAAATGGAATCACTTGATCACCTTCCGTCAGCACATCAACCTGGAATCCCTCACTGGTGAGAGCATTGCGCACGAAAGCAGCCGTCTTCTTTTCATCCTCGACGACTAGAACGTGCATGGCTCGGTCAACTTGAGTTGTTGGGTATCGGGGCCTTAGCCTTGGAGCCCCGAACCCAAAATCTATCAGTGAAGGGTGGTATGCGATTGGAGCTTTGTCGAGCCATCCGACTCCTCCTCCATCACACATCCGATACCTGGAGCAAAATATTTGAACTCGGTTGATCCATCGGAGGCATGCTCCTCAACTTTGACGCAGTTTCTGAATGTTCCGGCTGGGACGACGGCTTTGGCTGTCAGGGAGACAATCTTGTCTTTTTCCGTGGTGATCTTGGGGACATTCTCTGAACTGAACGAGGAGTGCATCATGGGTTTCGCTGGAAGCAGAAGCCCCGGCATTGTGGTGTCCTTCCCAAGAAGCCATGCCCCGTCATGCCCGATGATTTTCCCATCCTTGTAGGAATCCACATCCTCACCAAGATAGTAGACATTACCGGCATCATCTTGGGCAAAATAGTCACGGGTGATTTCGACAACCTTACCACCGATACTTTCCTGATCGACCACAGTCAGAGCCTGAACTTTTTTCCCATTGATGGTGAAGGTTTTACGGAGATCGGGACGGGCTGTCCTGACCACTCTCTCTGAGGGATCCTTGCCTCCCACGAGAATATCCTCTTTCAGATTTG
>WBXH01000063.1 GCA_008933015.1 Verrucomicrobiota bacterium
CGGAGTCCTTACCTGCGAAAGATTCCGGAGTGACTTTACCAACCTCCATTCCTTCTCAAGAGACTCCTGAGAAAAAGCTTTAGATGGTAAGAGGTTCCGATCGACTCGCGCCCCTTTTTTAGGTCTTTGCTATATCCGAGCAACTGTTCTCCTACAGGGTTGCCATATCAATGACAAAGCGGTACTTCACATCGCTTTTGAGGACACGGTCGTAAGCCTCGTTGATCTTTGCCATCGGGATGACCTCCACGTCGCTGCTAATACCGTGCTCGGCACAGTAATCGAGCATCTCCTGGGTCTCGGGAAGTCCGCCAACAAGGGATCCTGCAAGGCGCTTGCGCCCCATCACCAGAGCAAAGGCATGAATCGCCGCTGTCTCGGGAGGAACACCGACCAGGCACATCGTTCCATCGCGCTTGAGCAGGTTGATGTAGGCACCTAGATCATGGGGGGCCGAGACTGTATCGAGGATGAAGTCGAAGCTCCCGGCGGCCTTGGCCATCTCCTCTTCCGAGCTGGAAAGAATCACCTCATGGGCGCCCAGGCTCATGGCATCTGCCACCTTTCCTGGAGAAGTGGTGAAGCAGACGACATGGGCCCCGAAGGAGTGGGCAAACTTGAGAGCCATATGCCCCAGTCCTCCCAGGCCAATCACGCCTACCTTCTTGCCCGGACCGACCTTCCAGTGGCGGAGTGGCGAGTAGGTCGTGATGCCTGCGCAGAGGAGTGGTGCGGCGGCGGCGGGGTCGATTTTATCGGAAACTTTCAGGACGAAGCGCTCGTCGACGACGATCTGGTTCGAGTAACCGCCGAAGTTCAGACCGCTTCCATCTCGGGTCTTGCTGTTGTAGGTCCCTGTGAATTGATTTTCACAGTAGTTCTCCAGACCCTCGTTGCAGTTGGAGCAGGTGCGGCAGGAATCAACGAAACAGCCGACTCCGACCCGGTCACCAGGGGAGAATTTTGTCACGGAAGCACCGACCTGCTTGACCACGCCGATGATCTCGTGGCCGGGAACCATGGGGTAAAGGGAACCGCCCCATTCATCGCGAGTCTGATGGATGTCAGAGTGACAGACGCCGCAGTGGGTAATCTCCAGATGGACATCATGGGAGCCCGGTTCACGGTGCTCGAACGAGAAGGGGGCGAGAGGTGTGGTTGCGGATTGGGCAGCGTAGCCTTTGGTCGGGATCATGGGAATTAGGAGAAGGGGATGACGTTTTGAGAAATGTACCCAAAGTCGTATTGAAGGGGTACCGCAAAATTAAGAACCTCTCCAACTTCTCCCTTCCCGAACACCAATGACTATTCACCGAACCCTATTTTCTATTCTCCCTCAGTGTGAGTCACATCGCGGGTTTCAAAGCGTGTGAATTCATTCAGGAAGGTGAGGGGAACCTCTCCGGTTGGACCATTGCGTTGTTTGGCGATGATGAGCTCTGCTTCACCGCCTTTTTCGGCCTTGTCCTCCTCATCCTTGGCATAATAGGCGGAGCGTACCAGGAGGCCGACCACGTCGGCATCCTGTTCAATCGAACCCGACTCACGCAGATCCGAGATGCGCGGTTTTCCACCATCTCTCTTCTCCGATTCACGGTTAAGCTGTGCCAGCACAATAATCGGTATGCTGAGTTCCTTGGCGAGCGCCTTGATACCGGAGGAGATCTCCGCGATCTCGATCTGACGGTTTTCCTGTCCCCGCTTGGAGGGAGAGCGCAGGAGTTGAAGGTAGTCGATCACGATCAATCCCAGACCGTGCCTGTCCATGAGGCGCCGTGACTTGGCGCGGAGCTCAAGAATGCTGAGACCCGCGGTGTCGTCGATGTACATCTTGCTCTGCATGAAGGCTCCTGCTGCCTTGGTCAGATTGCTGGACTCCGCCTTGCCCAGAAAGCCGTTCCTGACGCTCTGAAGGTTGACCCTTGCCCGTGAGCAGAGAAGACGTTGCACGAGCTGCTGGGAGCTCATTTCCAGGCTGAAGATACCCACCGGAGTGCCATTATCCACCGCGACATGCTCTGCAATGTTCATGGCGAGTGCTGTCTTTCCCATCGAGGGTCGGGCCGCAATGACGATCATTTCGCTCGGGTGCATGCCGCTCGTCATCTGATCGAGTTTTTTATATCCGGTAGGGACACCGGTGACTTCGCCCTTGTTTTTATAAAGCTTCTCGATCGATTCGATCGCCGCGTTCACATGGTCCTTGATGTCGGGTAGTTCACCCCGGAAACGTTGTTCTCCAACGGTGAAGACCTGTTTTTCGACATCATCAATGAGCGTTTTGACGTCTCCCTGCTCCTCGTAACACCTCGCGGCTGAGGCGGTGCATACCGAGATCATCCGGCGCAGGAGATGCTTCTCCCTCATGATGTCGAGGTAGTATTCCGCGTTTGTCGCCGTCGGAAGGAATGTCTGAAGATCTGCCAGGATGGCGGGACCCCCTATCTGCTGAAGCAAATTCCGGTCAGCAAGGACTTGGGTGACAGTGACAAGATCGATCGGATGATTTTTTTTCCAAAGATCAATCAGCACCTCATAGATGGTGCCGTGGGCCGGATGGTGAAAATGACTTTCGTCAATCCGTTCGATCGCGATGGAGAGCGTGTCCTTCGGCGAGAGAAGGATCGAGGAAAGAACTCCTTTCTCAGCATCGATACTGGCCGGCAGGGGACGATGGGCTTCCGGAAGTCGCTGACCCCCGCCGAAACGCGGTGCTGAGTCATTACTATTCCCCCTGCGAACAGAGGGAGCCGTTGAGCTCGGATTGGCTTCTGAAACTGAGGCAGGGCCGTCCTGTGGACCTTCGGCCATGCGCTTGAACCCCCCTTGTCAGGAATTAGGCCTCGCTGCTCTTGCGGCGGGGCCTGCGTGTGCCGGCTTCCTCTTCGTCAAGAGACTGCTCCACCTTGGGGGCGGCTGCGATCTCGATGCGAAGGGTCGCGGTGACTTCCGTATGAATCTTGACTGCAATCTGGTGTTCCCCGCTTTCTTTGAGGGGGCGGTCCAGAACGATGGCATGACGCGGAAGAGCAAGATCCTTGATCTCGGCATTGAGGCGCTCAAGAAGATCTGCGGCGGTGATCGACCCGAAGGCCTTGCCTGTTTCCCCGGTTTCAAGCTTCAGGTTGAGGCGAAGTTTATTGATCTTGGTAGCGATCGCCTCCGCCTCGTTCAGTTCACGGGCTTCACGCTCGGCGCGTTTTGCCTTGAGATTGTTGATCTTGCGGAGGGATGAGGGCGTCACCTCGAGCGCCTTACCACCGGGGATCAGGAAATTGCGGGCGTAGCCGGCGCGTACTTTGACGATATCGGCTTCTGCTCCCAGTGACGGGACGGATTCAGTGAGGATGACTTCGGAAGTGGCCATAAAAAAATACCCGGTTGGTTTGACTGCGGGAGGTGAGATCCTATCGCGTGTTGGGTCGGTGTCAACACAGTTTGAAATATCCAACCGGGTTTTTCTCCTCCGATTGATCAGGAAACGGAATTTTCAGTTGAAGCTCACCCAGATTGAACGAGTTGAGTCACTTCTTGAGACTCAATTAGACGACCTTACCTTGCTCAAGCGCTGCGCCTTGGCAATTTCAGCATCGGTCATCCGCTGAGCGACGCCATCGCGGTCTTGTCGGGCGCTTTCATTGCCGGTGATGGCCGCAAGGTTCAGCCACATGTAGGCCATGATATTATTTTTTTCGACCCCCTCGTGTAGCACGTAACAGCGGCCCAATTGGTACTGGGCATCAGGATTTCCCTGCAAGGCAGCAAGGCGGTACCACTTCGCGGCTTCGAGATGGTTTTTTGGTACCCCATCTCCCCTTGAGTAGCATCGTGCGAGGTAGAACTCCCCGTCCGGATTTCCCTGCTGGGCCGCAAGGTTGTACCACCTAGCGGCCTCTTCCAGGTCTTGCTCCACCGATTTACCAAAATAGTAACGGTTTCCTTGGGCGACCTGATACCGAGCATCGGTTGGCTTTGGGTGGTCCATAAGCGAGCACCCTCCAAAGAGGACCAATGACAGGGCGATCAATGAAGGCAATGCGAATTGTAAAAAAACCTTCATGAGTACCAATTAGATCCAGAGCGGAGCCCTTGTATATTGAAAAGAGGGATCAATTTCCCACACCCGTGTCTCAATGCCTTTGAGATGGATTGAGTCCGTAGATATAGAGGGCGCTGTCGGCGCCGACAAAGACGTTTCCGTTGGCTGCAACTGGTACGGAGAACTTGATGGCCCCACTAAAATTATCTCCGCTTGCCTGGGAACTGTTCCAGACCTCTAGCAGATCTGAAGCCCTGAATGCCCTCAGAATGCTGGCATCACGGTCGATTACCCAGTTGATGACGCTATTGTTACCATTTGCTGAAATGGAGGAGTTGGCTCCTGGCCAAGCAAAGGTAGTGGCTGTCTCGACATCGGTCTGCACCTGACCGTTATCATCCAGAAACCACCCCCCGATGACCCCATTGTTGAGGGTGAACTGTTTTCCCCGGTCCCCACCGCCAAAATAGAAGAGACGATTATTAAAGTAGCATCCCGTGCAGAAGGCAGTCCATTGGTTACCGGTGTCCCCTTGAATGCATAGGGCTTGATTGATGGTTTGTAAATTATGATTCGAGACAGGATCGAATTTACCCATATTGGCAGCATTCATGGAATAAATGGAGCCGTCCTTCCCTGTGCCGATAATGAATATTTTTGATCCTGACGGCACGACCAGCGGACCGCACGAGCCAAGGTCTAGATCGGCTGCGTTGATCGAGTTGTTGTTGGTGGGGGTGAAGTAATCCACAACCCTTACTCCCCATCCATTGCGATTTTGCCTGGAAGTTGTGGAATCATCCTTGCTGAGTTTTATAAAACAATCTCCGTAATTTCCATCCAGAGGGAAGCCCTTGGTATCGAGTTGGGTTGGATCAAAACTGCCGTTTCCTGTCTCCAGATAGAGGTTGTTTTTATCATCAGATGCAATCCTCCCTCCGGACTGCCAGATACCGCCAAGTCCCCCATTAGGAGTTGTGTTAAGGACAGCGGCGACTTTCAGATTGGTGTCAGCAAAGCCAATCACCCAACCATGGTAGGGTCCATTGTCACCATGCGAGGCAAAACCCGCATAAATTACCCCATCAACCAATGACAAGGCAGCACGGTTCATTTGCCGGAGTGCGTTAAAATAAACGCGATTTTCAGCCCTGTTGTGAGCGATCACAGAGATGCTTCCATCACCGCTTCCCAAAACATAGGGGTCGGCCTTAGGACCTGCGATCCGATAGGTGTAGTTGCTTCCGTCGAACGCGGTGTCAGCAAAATTGTTCCTAGCGATCACCGCACCCGTGCGGATATCAATTTTATAGATCGTCTGACAGTAATGAGGAGTGTTGTTCACGTCAT
Source organism: Verrucomicrobiota bacterium (assembly GCA_008933015.1). Classification (GTDB taxonomy): domain Bacteria; phylum Verrucomicrobiota; class Verrucomicrobiia; order Chthoniobacterales; family UBA6821; genus UBA6821. Next base: position 5,390 of record WBXH01000063.1, read on the forward strand.
ATCTCTTGGATTTTGAGAGTACGAAGATATTGTTTCCGCTGATCACCGGGGTGCTAACGATGCCTATTTCCGGAGTCAGATCGCCACTGCCCGTATCACCGGAGGGCACGGAAGTTCCGAACTCGTTGAGGGTTATGGTCCAGAACGGGGAGCCTGTGGAAACATCGACGGCCATGACGACATTGTGCTGGGTGACGACGAAGGCCAAGTCCCGCGCCGGAGTTCCTACCTTGGATTTGAATAAAGGTTGGGCGTAAATCTGCCCTTGAACATAGACCGAATATTTCAGCCCAAAGTCGAACTGATTGACGTTATCAAGGTTCAAGACCGTTTCGGAGTCATTCACCCCCGAGGCTAACTGATTATTATGGTAGGTTGTCACATCGGTCGCGTGACTGGATGTCATCAATGAGAGGGTCGCTATGATGGCTGCAAGCAGGTTTTTTTTCATTGGTATATGTGCCGATTAGATTGTGTTGATGGAAAAGGTAGACCCTCATCCACCTTAGGCAAGTGGTCTTTCCGGAATCCGGAAAATTAAAACCCACGACCAAGACCGATTCAAAAAAGGTGGAGGCGAGGGGAGTCGAACCCCTGTCCCCGAACCGCATCAGACGTCCGTCCACATGCTTGACCTCACTTGAAATTTAGGGAGTCGGCCACGGTGAGGCACGCTGCTTTCCCCCGATCGTCCACGAAATCGATTCAACCCTCGGCGCGGTCGATCCGCCAAGAGTCCATCCTGCTGGCGTCGCCTTCACACATAGCAGGCGTCTGTGTGTCAGCGTCGCGGACTTAGGCCGCGAGAGCTAGATCTTCGTAATCTGCGTTTATTTTTTGTGACTCGATTTTTAACGAGGCCAACGAATCATCCTCGGCATGCAGAACGCGTAATGTGC
>WBXH01000064.1 GCA_008933015.1 Verrucomicrobiota bacterium
CCGAAGGGAACCTTCACGCGTGAGGAGTCACAGACATTCCTGAATTGAGCGAAGATCGCCTGCGCAGTTTCCGGGCGCAGATAAGCCACGTCGTTTTCTGTTGCTGTGGGGCCGATATAAGTTTTAAGCATCAGGTTGAACGGGCGAGCCTCGTTGAGAAGGCCTCCTGATTCGGGGTGGAAATCCACGGATCCCTCGACCACGTCGATTTTCTCCTCGCCCAGCAACTCGATGTCTTCGGGTTTACCTGCTGCCGCGCCCGCATTCTGGGCAATAAGTTGTCGAACCCTTTTACGGAAGCTCTCGATGTGTTCGCCCTGCTTCATCAGCAAGGTGAACGAGCGGTCAAGGTGCCAGGTGCTTTCGGAACCATTGGGAGTTGCGGCCCTGGCTCCTGTGAAGCGGATGACGGATCCTGCTTGTGGATCGACATGGTCGGCGCGGACGCGTTTGTTCGTAATCGTGCACTCGCGCATCAGGTCGGCAAAGGTGTCGACATGGCCGCTGGCTTTCCAGACGGCGGGATGCATGATGATCGTGGCATCGAGCCCGACGACGTCCTCGCGGTCCCGGGTCATTGCCCGCCACCAGGTATCACGGAGATTACGCTTCAACTCGGCTCCAAGGGGGCCGTAATCCCAAAAACCACCGATCCCACCGTAGATCTCGGAGGACTGGAAGATGATGCCACGTCGCTTGCAGAGGCTGACGATCTTCTCCATGCGGTTATCTGTTTCAGGTATTTTGGACATTGGGTAAAGATGTTGGGTCTGTGGGCTTTTAGACTATTGGAACGGAATCTTGCAGGCTTTTCCCTGCAGTTCCAGCGGAGGAAGAGCCTTGTGCTTCAAAAGGTTTCTCCCTCCAAGGTCACGCCACCTGTCTTGATCCAGATAATGCTTCCCGGAATTTTTTCCCTTGCCTCTGAGGATCGGTTGGCTCCTTTCGCGTTGGTTCTGAGTTTGCCGGAATAGGTGAAGTCATTCAGATAGGCCATGTCTGCCGCAGAGGCCTCCCGTAGTTTTTTGTCCTCCTTGAGCTCTGCTGCTGCATCGCGAGGTGGGAGGAGCGTTCCACCCTTCAGTGCCTTGCGGATCTCGGCTCTCAAGTGGAAGGAATCGAGCATTCTGCAGGATTCATCGAGTTGAAGTTCACTAATGCGGATGCGTGTGGGACCTACACTGCCCGGAGGTGGGGTTCCGGGAGCTAGTAGTTCGTAGTGAAACAGGGAAAACTTCCCTAGCGATAGACCCTCGTTCAGGGACTTAAGGGTCAGGATAGAAAAACCATCAACCCGACTGATCCACGCATCGAAGCTGGTCGAAGACTTTCCATTTTGTATCAGGGTGACCCGGTAATGGTCGGAGGAAGTCGGTGCTATAATGGTCTTAAAAAGATGGCCCGCGCTGTCCTTGGTTTCCCATTGTCCGGCAAGCCATGTGTCAATGCTGGCTGCTGGTCCCGAGGGTGGATTATCGTAGAGGCATCCGTTGAGGAGAAGAGAGATCCCCAGCACGGGGAGTAGAGGGAGAGATCTTAGCATGGATCTATGGAGATGAGTGCAGCAGGAGAGGGAAATGGGAAAAATGAATCTGGCAATCATCAATCGGAACTCAATAAGTCACGACTTTCTTAAATTCTTGTTCCGGGCGGGATCACCGCATTTTTTGGGATCACCACGATACCGTCTCTGATGTAGTAGCCAGGTCCTTCCGAGTTTGCATCCTTGTCATGCGGCGTGATAATCACCCCGTCTCCGATCCTTGCGTTCTTGTCAATGATGGCATCCTCGATCACGCATCCGCGGCCGATGCCGATTGGAACCATGCCCTCCGGAGTCCCTCCTTTGTCACTTTCGTAGTAATCCGCACCCATGACGATGGTGTTGCGGAGGGTGGAGCCCTGGTTAATGAAACTGCGGATACCCAGGACGCATCTCTCCAGCCGCGAACAGTGAATCTGGCACCCGTCCGAGATCATGGCCCTGCTAACCATGGTGTCTTCCACGACACTGGCCGGAAGAAACCGAGACTGGGTGTAAATAGGAGCGCCCGGGGCGTAGAAACTATACTGCGGATGAGGGTCGCAGAGATTGAGGTTGGCGTCGAAGAAGGAGCGTATGGTGCCAATATCCTCCCAATACCCGCGGAAGATATAGGCCTCCACGTTACGGTTCCCTATGATCGAGGGAATGATATGCTTGCCGAAGTCCGGGGAGTCGTTGTCGAGGCAGTCCGCCAGAACCTGCCTGTTGAACACATAAATGCCCATTGACGCGAGATAGAGATCCTCCTGTTCCTGTCCGTAGAGTCCCGTAAGCAGTTGAGGCTTCATTCTCAAGGAATCGAGCACGTCAGAATCTGATGGCTTCTCTGAGAAGCGGATGATCCGTTGCGTGGAGTCCGTATCCATGATGCCGAAGGACTTCGCCGCCTCGCGGTTCACCGGGATGCAGGCAATCGTCAACTCCGCCCCGCTCGAAATATGCTGTTGAATGATGTCACGGTAGTCCATCCGGTAGAGTTGATCGCCAGACAGGATGATGAAGTAGTCGTGGGGACTCTCCAGAAATGTCCTCAAGTTCTGCCGGACCGCATCGGCTGTTCCCTGGTACCAGGTGGCTCCGTCTGTGGTCTGCTGTGCAGCCAGGATTTCCACAAAACTGGGGCTGAAATCGTCAAACTTGTAGCTGGCGTTGATGTGCCGGTGAAGCGAGGTGCTATTGAACTGTGTCAGCACATAAATTCCCCTGATGCCCGAGTTCAGGCAGTTGCTGATGGGGATATCAACCAACCTGTATTTACCCCCGATGGGGACAGCCGGTTTGGCCCGATCCATGGTCAGGGGGAAAAGACGGGTGCCAGCTCCTCCTCCCATGATGATGGCGAGAGTGCGTGCTGCCGGCGAAATGACATGCTTGGTGGCCATACTGTAAAGAGTTGAATTCAGCTTGCATCTTGCAGGCGACCTCTCCGTTTGTCAGTCTCTTAAATCACTCAAGTAAGACTTCCTTACCAAGGAGGCCTCCAAATCATTTTTTATTATGTGTGGAATCATCGGATACGTCGGAAAAGCTGAAGCAGTCCCCATCCTTCTGGAGGGACTGAAGCGCCTCGAGTACCGAGGTTATGACTCCGCAGGGGTCGCTACCCTTGAGGAGGGGCTTGTTTCAGTACGCAAGGAGGTGGGTCGGATTGATGATCTGCGTCGATCGATAGCATTGAACCCGATCGGAGGTTCCACCGGTATCAGCCACACTCGCTGGGCCACCCATGGGAAAGTAACACGCGAGAATGCCCACCCCCATTTCGACCGATCAGGAAAATTGGCCCTCGTCCACAACGGGGTCATTGAGAACTACGCGGAACTCAGGGCTCAACTTGAGGAAGAGGGGCACCCCTTCGTCTCCCAGACAGATACGGAGGCGCTTGCTCAATTGGTTGGCCGTGCTTTTGACCGCTCTACCGAGCGTACTCAGGGGGCCTTGGTTTCCGCAGTGCGAGAGGCGCTGACTCAGGTCAAGGGAACCTACGGCATCGCGGTCGTTCATGCGGAGCTTCCGGGGCTTATCATCGGGGCCCGACGCGGCAGTCCCCTGGTGCTCGGTATCGGCAAAGGAGAGCATTTTCTGGCCAGCGACGTGAGTGCAATCGTCGGCCACACACGCGACGTCGTCTACCTCAACGATTACGAGATTGCAGCCATTACGGGCGAAGGATTCGTCCTCTCCACGATTGATGGAGCCGGCGCCGGATACAATGTCACCACCGTCGACATGAGTCACGAGGATGTCGACAAGGGAGAGTACCCCCACTACATGCTTAAGGAGATCCACGAGCAGGTGCGCAGTGTCACCGACGCCATGCGCGGGCGTCTCTCCCACGAGGAGGCTACCGCCAAGCTTGGCGGACTCAACATGAGCAATGGCGACCTCCGCTCCATTGAGCGGATTGTCTTGAGCGGATGCGGCACCGCCTTCCATGCCGCCATGGTCGGCGAGTACCTGATCGAGTCGCTCGCCCAGATTCCGACGGAATGCGAATACGCCAGCGAGTTCCGCTACCGCAATCTTCCCATGACCAAGGACACGCTGGTCTTCGTGCTCAGTCAGAGCGGGGAGACTGCGGACACTCTGGCTGCGCTCCGCGAGAGTCAGCGCAAGGGGCATCGTACACTTGGCATCTGTAACAACGTTGCCAGTACCATTGCACGGGAAAGCGACGGCGGTGTCTATATGCATGCCGGACCTGAGATCGGAGTCGCTGCAACAAAGTCTTTCACGTCGCAGGTCACGGTCCTCACCCTGATAGCCCTCCTCTTGGGACGCATTCGGAATCTTTCCAGCTCTGCGGGAAGCCGGATCATCTCTGAACTGGAGGAGCTCCCAGCCAAGATTGAGCGAGTTCTCAAGCTGGAGGGTGAGATCGCTGCTATCGCTCGCCGTTACGCCCAGTCCAAGGTGATGCTCTTCATGGGGAGGCAGTATAATTACCCTGTGGCTCTTGAGGGGGCACTCAAGCTCAAGGAGATCAGCTACATCGCCGCCATGGGGTATCCCAGCGCCGAGCTCAAGCATGGAGTCATTGCTCTGGTGAATCCGGAGACCCCTTCCGTCGTGATTGCTCCCGATGATGCCGTCTTTGCAAAGAACCTGAGCAACATTGAGGAGGTCAAGGCCCGTGGAGGACCCGTCATAGCGATCGGCACCGAGGGGAAGGGGAATGAACTCTCCATGATTTGCGATGATGTCATCCTCATTCCTGAGGCTTCTGAGATTCTGACGCCAATCCTGGCATCCATTGTTCTCCAGTTCTTTGCCTATTACATTGCCGTGGAGTTGGGATGCGATGTGGATAAGCCGCGGAATTTAGCCAAAAGCGTCACAGTAGAGTAATGGAGCGCAGAAATTTTCGCGCCCCAGGTAGTTCCGCATCGCTCGCAGTATAAATTAAACAGCTTCGCGAGCAGGTCTACTCCGAGCATCGAAACCTCCTGCATCCTTTCATGCACTCTGACGAAACCCTCTCCCAGTTCTCCACTATTGATGCCCTTATGCAGGGAATCTATGACGGTCCGGCTACCTTTGCAGAAGTTCGTCGTTACGGTGACTTCGGGCTAGGCACGGTGAATCATCTCGATGGTGAAATGCTGGCCCTTGACGGGGTCTTTTACCAGATCACCAGTGATGGGAAGGTTCACCTCATAGACGATAGCGCCAAGACTTCCTTTGCCACGGTCTCCTTCTTCAAAGGGAAGCACGTGGCTCAGTTGCCCAAAATCACTTCTCTCCGTCAACTCCAGAGCAGGCTCGACCGATATCTAGGTTCTCGTAACTTCTTTTGGGCAATTAGGATTCACGGGATGTTCCCGACCATGAAGGTGCGAAGTATTTCCCGCCAGCACCCTCCTTTTCGCCCTCTAGCCGAAGTGGCAAAAAGCGAGGCTGTTTTTGAATATAACAACGTGCCCGGCACCCTGATCGGTATTCGATGCCCGCCCTACATCAAGGGAATCAATGTGCCCGGCTACCACTTTCATTTCCTTAGTGATGATAAGGCTTGTGGAGGGCATGTGCTGGGACTCAGCGTAAAGAAAGGACATGCTCTCTGGGACTGTCACCGGACATTTCAGATAATGCTCCCTGATGATCCGATTTTCCGTCGCGCCGACTTATCCGAACATGATGCCGAAGCGCTAAGAAAAGCGGAGCAATGAGAAATGAGGTGGCTTGAAAGCCAGTGTGGGAACCAAGCGTCACTATTAATCTTCACATCAAACTTCAAAATCATTTGGGATCGTAAGTTCCTTGGTCAGAATCAACCAGTTCTTTCCATCCTTGTACTCATAGTGTTGCGAAGTAGTGAGGTTCTTCACAAAATGAATACCCAACCCCCCGATTGGACGATCCTCAATCCCTTGCGTTGTGTCGACCTCCGGCATAAGCAGAGGGTCGAAGGGAATCCCATGATCCGATATACTAATCTCTAAAAGGTTTTCCTTCCGCGTTAGTTCGACGGAGCAAGCCTCCGCATCCGGGGCGAGTTTCCCATACTTAAGGATATTGGTGACCACTTCCTCGATAATGACATCAAGATCCATCAGATCTTCCCGGCATATCCCTGCGTGGGATCCAAATTCCGAGGTGAAGGAAAGGAGGCGTTGCAGTTCAGGCAGGGAATTAACGATAATTATGGAGCGACTTGAGGACTGCTGTGACTGAGG
>WBXH01000065.1 GCA_008933015.1 Verrucomicrobiota bacterium
CCTGTTCACACTTTCCTCATATCAGACCTTGGAAACTTTCTGGATGGGAAATCTGTTAGGAATTGCCGTTTTCACTCCCTTCTTCCTCGCTTTGTTCCTGAAGTTTCCCCTTTTTCCGACGGAAATGTCGAAGATCCGAGGCTGGTGTATGATTTTAATTTTTATTGCCGGCTGCATCGTCTCTTTTTGGAATAACAATCGTCTTTCCAACCAGTCTTATCTCCTATCATTCCTCCCTTACCCGCTCATCGTCTGGTTAGGAGTCTCACTCGAGTTGGGTGGCGTTACATTATCTCTCGTAATATTGGCTGTTATTTCGACCTATTTCACGACAATTGGGCTTGGTCCTGTTACCTCCAAAAATGCCTTTAGACAAAACGAGCATCTTACGCTCTATATAGCGGCAAGAACTTTCACCACCCTACTGGTGGCAGGTGTTGTCCAAGATTACCGAAGAACTCTTGCCAAGTCACGTCTGGCCATCAGAACAGCGAAGTTGGGTCATTGGGAATGGAATCATCGGGAGGGGATCACCACATTTGCTCATCCTAGTCTAAAAAAACTGACTTCAGAGACTTCAGAGACTTCAGAGACTTCAGAGACTTCAGAGTTAATTTTCCCGTTTAATTGGCAAGAGCATGTCGCTGTATCAGATTACGATCGACTCCCTTGGATGCAGTCCCTCAATGCAAAGAAGATCGGAGACAATATAATCGGGAATGTTCGACTTGGTCCTGAAATGAACGCACTTTTCCTCTCTCTAAGAGGTGTCGTCAGGGAGATTGATGTTTCGGGAAAGCCAATCTCTATGTTCGGAGTCCTCCGGGATGTTACCGATGAGGTAAGGCTCACCGAAGAGCGCATCAAGGCCGAGCTTCGGGAATCCGAACTACGCCATCTCCGCGCCAGCCTCAATCCCCACTTTCTCTTCAATAGCCTCAATGTCCTGAAATCCTTGATCATCGAAGATGTGACCATGGCCCAGCAGGCCGTAATCTCTCTCGCTAAAATTCTTCGCTCCTCGCTGAAGACAACTAGGCAACCCCAGGTGTCATTACGTGAAGAACTTGAGGTGGTACGTGCCTACATTGATCTCCAAAAGTTACGCTACGAGAACCGACTCGATATATCCTTGGTTGTGGATCAGGCTGCGGAGAGTTTTTTGCTTCCTCCAATGCTCCTGCACCAACTCCTAGAGAATGCTATCAAACATGGGATGGAGAAAAAGTTAAGCAGCCAAGGGATCCAGATCCATGCCTTCCTGGAGGAAGAGAATCTCGTGCTGATCACAACGAACCCTGGGATTTATGATGCCGGAGCGGATGAGGGGATCGGCCTACAGAGCATCCGCAAACAGCTGAACTCGCTTTATGGAGCGTCCGCATCCTTTGAAATCGCTAATGCAGAGCTTGGTCTTGTGAGAGCGAGGATTAAGATACCTCCCCGCGCAATAGTTGAAGAGCCCTTTGTAAAGGGCAAAAAAACACAATAAAATTGCGATGCCATCCCACTCTCATCTCAGGAATATTCTGATCGTTGATGACGAACGCACGGCCCGTGTCGAAATGGAGCGGATGATCCGTATACTCGAACCTGATTGCGACATCCAGACCGCCGATTCCGTGGAGGAATCTCTTTGTAGAATCAAGGAAAAGTCCCCTGACGCCATCTTTCTTGATATTCAGATGCCTGGAGGAGATGGATTTGATCTCTTGTATAGACTCGGCAAGCAAAGACCTCCGGTTGTCTTCACTACCGCCCACGAGCAGTTTGCGGCGCGGGCTTTTGAACATGACGCCGTCGACTATCTTCTCAAACCATTCGGCAATGACCGCCTTAAAACTGCATTGACCCGACTTGGTATTTCGGGGCCTGCGGAGAATACGTTTACAGCAGATGATCTGATGATCCTCAAAGTGGATGGTGAATGCACTCTGGTTCGCGTAGGAGACATTGATCTTCTTGAATCAAAAGATGGCACAACGATGATTTATACAAATGCGAAGTTCGGCAAAGTCAACAAGACGCTGGCTCAACTAGAGGAGCAACTTGATCCTAAACTTTTTTTCCGGACCTCTCGTGATCAGCTTGTGAACCTTCAGAGAGTCCGAAAGATCAGCATCACCGATCAAGACTCTCTACAAGCGACTCTCTTCAATGGATCCACGGTGCGCTTCTCGAGACGTCGTGGAGTGTTATTCCAAAAATCACACTCTTTCTGAGCCCTTGCAGGGAGCACTGGGCGGGTCTGTTGTTCATCCTCTATAGAAATCTCTTCCCGGCGGAAAAGGCTTCGCATTGAGCCTCCTCTTGAGGGAGAGATTTTTTTTGGGCTTTGAATGATTGTTCCACGATTTCGATGCAAGAAATGACCTCTTTTTTTATTTCCGACCACAAGATGTTGTGTTTACTTTGTTGAAAGGATTAGGAAAAACACAATGCTTTGCCCCAAGTGCTCCACGGTCGATGACAAGGTGATCGACTCACGACTTTCCAAAGACGGCACGAGTATACGTCGCCGGAGGGAATGTCTGGGGTGCGAGAGTCGTTTCACCACCTACGAGCAGATAGAGCGCGTGGAGCTTCTAGCCGTGAAGCGCGATGGCAGGAGGGAACCCTTCGACCGCCACAAACTTCTCTCCAGTTTCATCAAGGCATGTGAGAAGCGACCCATTTCCATCGACATTATGGAGGAGTCGGTCAACTCCATCCTCAATGATCTTGAATCAGGTCAGGAGCGGGAAATTTCAACGAAGGCCATTGGTGCCAAGGTGATGGTGAGGCTCCATTCCATCGATCCCGTGGCCTATGTCCGCTTTGCCTCAGTCTACCGACGATTCGAGGATATCGGAGAATTCATTGAAGAAATCCAGTCACTGGAGCGGCGTGCTCCTCTCTCCGATGACCAGAAGGAACTCTTCAACAAGGCAACCTAAAGCCCCCTTTACCCCATGATTGCATTTCTTGATGGCATGCCTCTGGTGGCTCTTCCCGATGGAAGAAATACCAGCTTTGACAAACGCTGGATCACTGCCTCTATCAGTAACGCGGCCGAGCATGCCGGCTATCACCGCTGGTGGCTTGCGGAACACATTGCCGAGAGTGTCACCGTATACCTGCATCGGGATTTTGCGGAAAACAGTGTCGGCATCCTCAAACTTCAAGAAGCGGTGCTTGAGGTCCTGCAATCGCTTGGTTTTGAGGATGTGGCAGGTCATTACCGTCTTCCTGATCCACCTGTAAGGCTGTCTTTAAGGGAGTTGGCTCGAGAGGCAGGGGATAACTACGAGTTGGCCTTCTTCGGCCTGCTCGGTGAACGTCTGCGAGGCCTTGCTATTTCACCCGCCGAGTACATTGAGATCAGGGATCTCACCGAATGTCTCCGCCTCTTGGAGGGGAGAAGGAAAAGAGCTCAAGGCCTTCGGGAAGAGATCGTCGCCTTCATTCGCAAACAGGGAGAGTACTCGGGGGAATCACGTCAAGGAGCACCCCTCCAGATTCAGTTAAGCTGACCTCTTCGGTCATGACACTCTTTGAAAAGATTGCCGCTCGGGAGATTCCCGCGGATATCTTGGCTGAGGGCACTGACTGGATCGCCTTCCGTGACATCGCTCCTCAGGCTCCGGTTCACTTCCTGGTCGTCCCGAAGCGATGCATTCCGAGAGTCGGTGAAATAGGAGCCCACGACACCCAACTACTGGGCAACCTACTCGTTGCAGCCGCCTCCACAGCGAGACAGGAAGGCCTCGCCGTAGATGGCTACCGTATTGTGATCAATAATGGCCCCAATGGAGGTGAGACCGTTCCCCATCTCCACCTGCATGTTCTCGGCGGACGCCCCATGAATTGGCCACCCGGTTAAGCGCATAGAAAAAGGCTGTTAGACTGATAGGCATGAAAATCCCGCAAAAAGATCAGATCGTAGCAAGTGCTATTGGAGGGCTGCTATCCGCCGATATCCCAAGACTACTCCTCAAGGAGTAATTTCTGTTCCTACTCCCTCTTCGGAGAAAGTTTCAAGGAGGACTGCATGGGGAACCCCAGCGCCGAGGATGTGCACTTTCCCGAGACCAAGAGAAAGCGCCTTGGTGGCGGATCGCACCTTCGGAATCATGCCTCCCGCGATGACTCCACGATCGATCAGTTCCTCAGTCTGCTTGGCGGTGAGGCTGTGAATGAGTGAGGAAGTATCCTGGGGATCGTGCATGAGTCCCGGCACGTCGCTCAGAAAGATAAGCTTGGCCGCAGGTAACGAGGCGGCCAGGGCTGCAGCGGAGACATCGGCGTTGATATTCATAGCCTCCCCTGTAGGAAGCGCACCAAGCGGGGAAATAACAGGGATATAACCTGAGGCGAGGGCCTCGCGAACCGGGGTAGCATTCACTTGCTCGGCTTCACCGACAAATCCGAGATCTACTTTCTTGCCATCGTGAGCGGGTACAGGTGCTAGCTTACTGGCGGTGAAGACATCCCTCCCCGAGATCCCGCTTGCCTTGACGCCGAGTTGCGTAAGCTGTTTGACGATGCTGGGATTCACCTCTTCATCGAGAACCGAGCGGACAATCTCCACAGTGATGGCATCTGTCACACGCAAGCCTGCTACAAACTGAGGCTTCAATCCCCTATCCTTCATCCTGGCATTAATGGCCTTGCCACCTCCATGAACAAGGATGACCCGGATGCCAACGGCATCGAGGAAAGCAACATCGATCAAGAAGCTCTCCACCTGCTCCTCAGATTCCATCGTGCTACCTCCGAACTTGATCAGGAAAATCCCACCACGGAATTTCTGAAGATAGGGCAGGGCCTCAATCAGCGTCTCGGCACGCTGGCGTGATGTGATTTGCGAGGGCATGTTGATTTAAAGAGAAAACTCCGAGAGGTTCAGGCGGACATAATCCTCCGTAAGATCCGTGGTCAGCAGGCGGGCCTCTCCCTTACCAAGGTGTAGATCGACCAAGACGGAGAATTCCTTCTTGGCTGCGATCTTACGGAGCCGAGCCTCTCCTTTGGCATCCTGACAACCCATTCCCTTCTTGGCCGCAGCTACACCGTCGTAAGCAATTTCTACCTTATCAGGATCAAGGAAAGCTCCTGCATAACCGGCGGCGTCCAGGATGCGGCCCCAGTTCGGATCGCTTCCCGCCCAGGCGCATTTAACCAACTGGGAGTTGGCGATTGCACGTCCAACCCGGTGAGCATCGGCCTCGGACTTGGCTCCCTTCACGGTAAGTTCGATCACTCGGGATGTCCCCTCCCCGTCGGCAACGATGGCACGGGCAAGATCAGCACAGACTGCATGCAAGGCCTCGGCAAACGCTTTTTTCTCCGCAGCGGTGCGGATCGCAATCTTCGAGACGCCATTGGCAAGCGTCAGAACAGTGTCGTTCGTGCTGCAGTCTCCATCCACGGTAATGCAGTTGAAGGTCTTCGAAGTCACCTCGCCAAGAATCTTGCGGAGATATGATGAGGGCACACCTGCATCCGTCGTAATGACACAGAGCATGGTGGCCATGTTTGGAGAGATCATCCCCGCCCCCTTGGCCATACCTCCAATCCTGAACGATTTCCTACCGACACTCACCTCATAGGCCGACTGTTTCGGCACACTGTCGCTAGTCATGATCGACTTAGCGGAGGCCATGGATGCTGCAGGCGAAGCCTTCAGCGAATCAGCAGCCATTACGATTCCTGGAAAAATCTTCGGGAGTGGAAGCTGCACGCCAATGCGTCCCGTGGAACAGACCAGCACCTCATCGGCATCTATGCCAAGGGCAACAGCGACTGCATTCGTCATCTGCTCCGCTGCACGGATTCCTGGCGTGCCGGTGCAGGCATTGGCATTCCCACTATTAAGGACCACGGCACGAGCTTTTCCATCCTCCAGATGCCGTCGTGAGAGAATCACCGGAGCGGCCTTGACGAGGTTGGTGGTGAAGACACCGACTGCCGTTGCGGGCACTTCTGAAACCACCAGGCAGAGATCGAATCGGAGAGGGCCGGTACGCTTGATCCCACATGCAGCAGCAGCAGAAAGATAACCGCGGGCAGCGTTCACTCCCCCGGGGATGCGTTTGAGATTTTTTGAGATGGATCTACTCACAGAGATAAAAGGGATAATTGAGATGGGTGAAAAACGTCGAAGAATTCAATGCTGTCTGATGACCTAAAAGGTTCAACCCTAAAGCTCCAAACTTC
>WBXH01000066.1 GCA_008933015.1 Verrucomicrobiota bacterium
ACCTTTGCCGGAGTCTCCTTTGCCTACGATCCCAAGGCACCTGTCTTGGCAGGCGTCGATCTAGCCATCGCTCCTGGAGAGACCGTCGCCTTTGTGGGGGGGACCGGTGCCGGCAAGAGCACCCTTCTAAGCCTTGTGCCCCGCTTTTACGATCCGACGACTGGCATCGTGCGGCTTGATGGTCATGACTTGCGTACGCTGACCAAGGCCTCCCTTCGGACACAGATCGGGATGGTCCTGCAGGACACGCTCCTCTTCTCTACCAGCATCCGTGAAAATATCGCCTACGGCCGGGAGGGTGCCACGGAGGCCGAGATCATCGAGGCGGCGAAGCGGGCTCAGGCCTATGATTTCATCATGGCCCAACCGAAGGGATTCGAGACCCCTGTCGGTGAGAGAGGTGGACACCTGAGCGTCGGTCAGCGCCAACGCATCGGTATTGCTAGAGCCTTCCTCAAGAATGCACCGATCCTCCTGCTAGACGAGCCGACCTCTGCACTGGATCCCTCCACCGAGAAGGCGATTATGGAGACGATTTCCGAGCTGATGCTTGGACGCACGACACTCATTATCACCCACCGCCTCTCCACGGTGCACCATTTTGGCCGCATTGTTTTACTAGAGAAGGGGCACATTGCCGAGCAGGGGACCGGGCCGGAACTTCTAGCGCTTAACGGATCCTACGCTCGCCTGCACAGAGCAGCGAACCATGAGCCTGAGCCCGTCAACGGCCATATCCAAACATCTTAATCATGAAGAAAAAAAAGATCATCGTCCTCGGCTTCATGGGAGGCATGCCCATAGCCGGGGTCATCTGGCAACACATCCACTACATCGTCGGCCTTCAGCGTCTCGGTCACGAGGTTTACTATGTGGAGGATACCTCCAACTATCCCTACGATCCTGTCGCCTTCAACATCTCCGACGATTACTCCTATGCTGCCAGCACTCTCGGTCGGCTTGCCAAGGAACACGGTTTCGAGGGGCGATGGGCCTACTGCGCCCGGTACAACGAGCCCTTTGAAATCGCCGGGATGTCGTTTGATGATCTCAAGCAACTCTACCGGGATGCAGATTGTGCGCTGAATATCTGCGGGTCGCATGACATGAATGACGAACTTCGGTCGATTCGGCACCTGATCTACGTGGAGAGCGATCCCGGTGTCGAGCAGATCAAGATCGACCTCGGCGAAAGCGAGACCATCGACTATCTGAAAGCCCACAGGCACCTCTTCACTTTCGGTGAGAATATCGGCACCCCGGCTTTCGCCGTCCCAACCCACGGCTTCACCTGGCTTCCGACACGCCAACCCGTGGTAACAAACCTCTGGTGTCCGACCCCCGAGGCACCTGCGCCCGACCCCGAAGCCCTCTTCACGACCATTTGCAACTGGTCTACGAGTGGTAAGAAGGATATCGTCTGGAAGGACTCCAACTACCTCTGGAGCAAGTCACTGGAGTTTCTTCGCTTTGTTGAGGCCCCGAAGCGATCGGAAGAGACTTTTGAGATGGCCACCGACATCAAGATGGAGGAAGAGAGTTCACTCTTTGAGAAGAATGACTGGAGGCTTGTCCTGCCACACGACCTGAGCGTCGACTGGAACGGCTACCGGGACTACATCGCCACCTCGAGGGGAGAGTTTACCTGTGCCAAGGATCAGTATATCCGACTGAACACCGGATGGTTTAGCGACCGCACCGCATGCTATCTTGCCGCTGGTCGCCCCGTGATCACCCAAGAGACCGGGTTCACTTCACATTATGGTGGTAAAGAGGGACTCCTCTCTTTCACCAGCATGGATGAGATTGTGGATCATGTGGCCTCGATCCGATCCGACTACAAACGTCACAGTAATGCGGCGCTGGAGATTGCCCGCGAGGTCTTCGAGGCGGAGAAAGTTCTCAAGTCCCTCCTCGACCGCGCAGGGGTCTGAGATCGGGATTCCTGCCATGAATGATCAGGAACTCAGGAAATCAGGAAAGAAGGGGGAGTTTGTTGACTGGGAACTGAGTGCTCGTGTGATTGACTCTGCAATTCAGGTTCACAAGGCGATGGGCCCCGGTTTTCTGGAGTCGTTTTATGAGGAGGCTCTCTGCATCGAACTCACGGATCGAAAGATTCCGTTTGAGAGGCAAAGAACGATGAAGATCACCTACAAGGACAGACCCGTGGGAGTGCATCGTCTCGATCTCCTGATCGATCATCAGCTTGTCGTGGAACTCAAGACGGTCGACGAGTTGGATCCCATTCACTATTCTGTAGTCCGTTCCTACATGAAAGCCGTCGGGGTGAACTCCGGCATGATCCTCAATTTTGCCACGATGCCACTGACGGTAAAACGCGTCGGTTCCCACACCTCTTTTCCTGAGTCCCTGATTTCCTGATTCATGACTGTGAAATCCTTAACTCCTCCTCCCGTCTTTGTCGGATGCGGATTTGCCGCGAAGTATCCGGAGGGTGGGGGCAATTTCTCGGTTCCTCTTCAGTACCTGACTGGACTGAAACGCATGGGTCGTCGCGGGATCTGGCTCGAGGTGCTTCAGGAGAGTGGTGATCCCACCAAGGATGCTCACTGCATCCGAGTCTTCCGTCGGCGGATGGCATTCTATGGATTGGAGTATTGCCTGTTACTCAGGCCAACTCAGAGGAAGGAGGGAGTCGAGGAGCATCACCTCGATCAAATGCATGTGTTCGGAATGTCTGCGGCTACGCTCAAGGAATTGGCCCCGCACTCGAAACTCATCAACCTCAGCTATTCCCTCAAGCCTCCGCTCACGAATCTCTTCGGTCGCAGGCTCCTCTGCAGTCTCGACCCGACCGAGGTTCTCTTCTGGATGGATCAAATGGAGATGGGGCAGTCGTGCCACGACGAGTTCTGGTCGGTCGGTCTCTGCATGGACGCGATCGATCCCCGGTTGCCTAAGCCCATCGTGAAGTGGAACAGCTACTTTCCACTAGTCGACACCGAGTTGCTCAAGCCTCAGCCAAAACCCGAGGGGAAGCCTCGCTTCACGACGATCGGCCAGTGGTACTGGGATGGGATGATCATGATCGGCGGGGAATACCGCGACTACTCGAAGCAGGCCGCCTTCGCCCCCTATATGGGACTGCCAAAGCGTGTGAGTGACGCGAATTTCGAACTGGCTATGAATCTGAATCCGGACGATCCCGAACGGGAGCGGCTTCGTTCACTGGGTTGGCGGGTTGTGACTCCCCACGCACTGACCCGCACGCCAGAGGCCTATTACCGCTATCTGGCTGGTGCCACGGCGGAGTTCACGGCGGTGAAGCTTGAGGCCCTCATGGGGAGTGGATGGCTCAGTGACCGGGCCGCAGCCTTCCTTGCGCTGGGTCGCCCGGTTGTCACCGAACCGACCGGAGCCGAGCGTTTTCTGCCGGAGGAATCCGGGATGCTCTTTGTCCGGTCGTTGGAGGAGGCGGTTGAGGCCTCCCGCCAAGTCCTCTGTGACTGGGATCGACTCTCCCAATCAGCACGATCGACGGCTGTGGAGTGCTTTGATTCCATCAGGAATCTACGGTTGATCCTGGGGGCGAGCTAAAACTCCAGTTTTTTTGCTCACGATGGAAGTTGAGGTCGTCGTAGCCTTTCGCTTGCAGTGAGGCTCTCCGGGTGGATAGTTGAAGGATGCCCGAAACCGCTCTCACCGCCGCCCCTCTCTCAGGGCTTGGGGAGTTGCTTGTTTCGGTGGCCTCCAAGGTGGGGTGCAAGGATCCAGAGAGTATGCATGCGGCCCTTGTCCGTACGGCCTTTTCCCAGCAGTCCCCTGTGGGGGCAGTCCTCTCAACCGGGTCAGTTCCTGAGAATGATTTTCTGAAGGAGTTGGCCAATGAGCTCGGCATGGAGTGGCGGGAGGAGACAGAAGTCGTCCCGCTGGAGAATGTTCGTTCCGCCTTCCCTGCCCGCCTTGCCCTTGGTTTTCAGATGCTGCCGGAGGAACCGCGTAAGGTGACTTCCTCGGGTGGACTCGATGAGAAAATTGAGGAAGAACTTACGGAAAGTATGAATGAGAAGGCCAAGGAGATGTCGGTCCTCATCTGGGATCCTTTCGATCATGCCGCCTGGCAGGCCGTCTCCCACCACCATCCCGGGCCCGTGAGGCTTGTGATGACGACCCGCCGCAGGCTGATTGAAGCGGTCAAGTCCGCCTATGGTGTCGGCGCGGAGACCTTTGAGGAGTTGCTTGAGGGTCGTGACGAGGAGGTCGTGGTCGAGAAGGAGGAGGTGAATGTCCTGGACGATGAGGATCCGGAAGCATCCGTCATGAAGTTCGTTAATCAGATCCTGCGCGAGGGACTTCACCAAGGAGCGACCGACATCCACTTCGAGCCGCTGGGCCATGATCTGCGTATCCGTTACCGGATCGACGGCGTCCTCCACGAGGCCTCCGTCCCGCCCCAGATTCGGGTCCTTCAGGACTCGGTGATCTCACGATTGAAAATCATGGCCTCGCTCGACATTGCGGAGCGGCGCCTTCCCCAGGATGGACGCATCGCACTCGAAGACAAGGGGCGCGCCATCGACGTGCGTGTGGCCACCATCCCTTGCGTGCACGGCGAGAATGTCAGCCTTCGACTTCTGGGACAGGAGCATTTTGACTTTGCCAGACTCGGGTTGGAGCCCGCCATCGAGAAGAAGATCCGGACGCTTATCTCCATGCCCAACGGTATCGTGCTGGTCACCGGTCCGACCGGTTGCGGAAAGAGCACCTCGCTCTACACTTTCCTCAGCTCGCTCAACGTGAAGGAGCGCCGCATCGTCACCATCGAGGATCCGGTTGAGCACAAAATCGACGGGGTCATCCAGATCGCGGTGAAGCCCGAGATCGACCTCACCTTCGCCAATGCGCTTCGCAGTATTCTCCGAGGCGACCCCAATGTCATCATGGTCGGTGAGATGCGCGATGTGGAGACGGTCGATATCGCCATCCGGGCTGCTCTCACGGGACACTTGGTCTTCAGCACGCTCCACACGAACGATGCCGTGGGGGGCATCACCCGTCTGCTCGACATGGGGGTGGAACCCTTCCTCGTCGGCTCCTCCGTCAGGGCCTTCCTGGCACAGCGACTCGTCAGGAAACTTTGCCCGAAGTGCTCCAAGCCGACGGAGATGACTCACGACGAGTTGACCCGCATCGGATTCCCGCTTGAGATGGCGGCGGGGCTTCGTCAACCGGTCGGTTGCCAGCACTGCCGTGGAAGCGGTTACTCGGGACGAATCGCCATTATGGAGATCTGCCTCATGACTCCTACCCTGCAGGAACTCATTCAGCGACGGGCCACCGGCAGCGATCTGGCCGAGCAGGCCCTTGCTGATGGCATGGTCACTCTGCGTAAGGATGGGTGGCGCAAGGCTTCTCTGGGACAGACCTCACTTGAGGAGGTGCTGCGCGTCACCGCCAGCGATCTGGCTGTCTTGGACGAGTAGAGGAAGCTACTCCCCAACCTTCACTTCTCACACCTGCGTCGCCGCTAGCATCAAGATCCGATCGTATTCCCTCTTACTCAGCGGCATCACGCTCAGGCGGGACTGCTTGATCAGGGAGATGTCGGCAAGTGAGGGGTCCTCCTTGATCGATGCCAGTGTCACGGGGGAGGGGAGGGGTTTTACGTGTTCAAGATCGACACAACTCCAGTCACCCTCCTTCGTGGTCGGATCGGGATAGGCCTCCTTCACGACCTTGGAGATCCCCATGACCGCAGGATCGGTGACGCTCCGGTAGAAGAAGACCAGATCTCCCTTTTTCATGGCTCGGAGGTTGTTCCGTGCCTGGAAGTTGCGAACCCCTGTCCACGCGGTCTTCCCATCGCGCACAAGATCCGCCCAGGAGTAGGCGGAGGGTTCGGATTTGACGAGCCAGTGGGATGTCATGGGTAGCTTTTAACGTCCAAACAGCTCTGACCTGATCCAGGAGGGATCCCTTCGGAGATCGAGCACGCCAAAGACAACGGTCTCTTCGGGCGAATCCTCATAATAAATACCGAAGGGGAAACGCCCAC
>WBXH01000067.1 GCA_008933015.1 Verrucomicrobiota bacterium
AATGATCAAATTCTCAGTGCTGCGGAACTTGCGCCTCTGATTCTTGCTTATAATACGAACAATAATGCCCCGGTACGTCTCATGGATGTGGCCACTGTTCAGGATGATGTGGAGAACTCCCTAGTCCAGGCATGGGTCTCCAGCGCTAAGAACCCCTACCATCAGGCCGTTCTGATCGATATTCAAAGACAACCGGGCGCTAATATCATCAATACGGTTGATCGACTCAAGGAACTCCTTCCCAAGTTGGCTTCATCACTCCCGCCGGGGATTCATATTTCGATCTTTTCCGACCGAACGGAAACAATCCGAGCGTCGGTCAAGGATGTTGAATTTACTCTCGTCTTGACCGTTGTGCTTGTGGTGTTGGTTCTCTTCCTCTTCCTTCGGAAATTAACCGCCACCATTATCCCCAGCGTGGCACTCCCTCTCTCCGTACTGGGGACCTTTGCCATCATTTATCTGCTTGGTTTCAGTCTCGATAATCTGTCCCTGATGGCACTTACGATTTCCACGGGTTTTGTGGTCGATGACGCGATCGTCATGATCGAGAACATCGTTCGGTATATTGAACTTGGAGATTCTCCCTTTCAGGCTGCCCTTAAGGGGTCTCGTCAGATCGGCTTCACCGTTATCTCACTTAGCATTTCACTGATCGCGGTCTTCATTCCCCTTCTTTTCATGTCCGGTATTGTAGGGCGACTTTTCCGTGAATTTGCCATTACGCTTAGTAGCGCGGTTATCGTGTCAGCGATCGTTTCCCTGACCCTCACACCGATGATGTGTTCGAGGATGCTCAAGGCGGAAAGCCATGAGAAGGAGACAAATCTCTCCCGATCGCTTGAGGGGTTCTTTGATAGTGCCCTTCGATTTTACGATCGCACCCTAATTTGGGTGCTTCACCACCAGCGGGCTACTCTTCTTGTCGCATTCATCACGTTAGTCATTACTCTCCTGCTATTCATCTTCATTCCAAAGGGACTCCTCCCGCTTCAGGATACTGGACTGGTCATAGGTGTCACCGATGCAGCTCAAGACATTTCCTTCACGCAGATGAAGGCCCGTCAGCAAGAACTCTCTGCATTGATTGCCAAGGACCCCGATGTGGAGCGTGTTGCTGCTTTCGTTGGGACAGGTATCGTTAACTCCACCCAGAATACGGGGCGCTTTTACATTGTTCTGAAGCCCCGTGACACTCGGATGCCGATCGGTGTCATCATGGCCAGGATCTCGGAAACCGCCCGCCAGGTCTCCGGCATCAGCCTCTACCTGCAACCCTCCCAGGACCTCCAGATCGATACCCGTATCAGTCGCACTCAGTACCAGTACCTGCTGCAAGATGCTGATTCCGGAGTGCTTCGAACATGGATTCCAAAATTGATAGAACGCCTTCGATCCGAGCCTGGTCTTGCTGATGTTGCCAGTGATCAGCAGGATATGGGTCTCCAGCTTGAAATCACGATTGACCGTGTTGCGGCCTCACGTCTGAATGTGCCGGTACAGGCTATTGATGACACTCTTTACGATGCCTTCGGACAGCGCCAAATATCGGTCATCTACACGCAGTTGAATCAGTATAGGATCGTAATGGAAAATGCTTCGGCTTATCGTAATTCCCCGGAAGCACTTGATAAGATCTATGTCAGCTCTTCTTCTGGAAAGCTGGTTCCTTTGAACGCACTGGTTAGTATTAGAACCAAAACAAGCCCTCTGATGATAACGCATCAGGGCCAGTTTCCCTCATCGACTATTTCCTTCAATGTGACCCGTGGTCATTCCCTAGGCGAAGCTGTTAAAACGATCGAGAAGGTACAACGATCACTCGGTTTTCCTGACAGCATTCAGACGCAGTTTCTTGGGAGCGTTGCTGAGTTTAAGTCATCCATTGCAAGCGAGCCGATACTTATACTTGCGGCGATCATCGTGATCTACATCGTTCTTGGGGTTCTCTATGAAAGTTATATTCACCCGATCACGATCCTTTCCACTCTTCCAAGTGCTGGTGTCGGAGCATTGTCTGCACTGCTGATTTGTGGAATGGAGTTCTCTCTCGTTGCGTTGATTGGAATCATTCTTTTGATCGGTATCGTAAAGAAGAATGCGATCATGATGATCGATTTTGCCCTGGATGCACGGAATGAGACCGGAGTATCTGCAAGGGAAGCAATCTATCAGGCGTGTCTGCTTCGCTTCAGACCGATCATGATGACAACAGCTGCTGCGCTTCTTGGTGCGATTCCTCTAGCATTTCAATCCGGCACCGGTTCCGAACTTCGGAAGCCCCTTGGTATTGCGATTGTCGGCGGACTACTGCTATCGCAACTCATCACTCTCTACACGACGCCTGTCATTTACCTCTATCTTGATCGATTTGAGAATTGGGTTTCCAGAAAGTTTCCATCCGGAGAAAGCGAAGATGGTAGCCCACTCATTGTGGAAGCAAATTCCTTGAAATCCTAGTCCGATGAATCTTTCAGCCCCTTTTATCAAACGTCCCAGGGGAACCTCTCTGATAGCAATCGGCATTATTATTCTAGGCTTCAGTGCCTATTTTTTTCTACCCATCGCACCGCTGCCCAGCGTTGATTTTCCCACGATAAGTGTCGGTGCTGATGTCCCTGGTATTGATTCACAGACCGCCTCTTCTGCCTTAGCGGCTCCTTTGGAGAGACGCCTTGGACAGATTCCCGGGGTGATCGAGATGACATCATCCAGCAAGTCTGGGAGTAGTGACATGACAGTTCAGTTTGATTTGGATAGGAACATCGATGGGGCCGCCAGGGATGTCGAGGCTGCGATCAGGGCCTCTGCTCATGATCTTCCTCCTGAGATCAAAAGCCCTCCTGATTACCGCAAGGTTAACCCCGCTGGTTCTCCCATCATGGTTCTGGCGATGACATCAGACACCATGCCGCTTTCTGATGTCTATACCTACGCTGATGACATTATCTGCCAGAGAATCAGCCAAATTGCGGGAGTCAGTCAGATTATGATTTCAGGCGGTGCAAAAACGGCGGTCAGGGTTCAAGTCGATCCTGCGCAGTTGGCAAGCATCGGCTTGGGCATGAATGATCTTCAGCTTTTTTTAACTGGTGCAAACCACTTTGCACCGAAAGGTTTCATAGAGACCACTGATCGATCGTACGGCCTTCGCGTCAACGATCAACTTCTCGATGCGGATGATTATCAGAATCTGGTGATTGCCCAGAGGAATGGGGTCCCAATCCCGCTCTCTTTCGTCGCGAAAGTCATGAATGCTACTGAGAATCGTTATCAGGGAGGTTGGTTTGACGGTCAACGTGCTGTGATCATGCCTGTGTTCAAGCAGAGCGACGCCAATGTCATTGAGATTGTGGATGAGATTAACAGGATACTTCCTCTGCTCCGTTCATGGCTGCCGCCGGGAGTACATCTGGATGTTGTTTCGGATCGAACCCAGACTATACGTGCCTCGGTAAACGATGTTCAAACCACGCTAATTATAACAAGCGCGCTGGTTATTCTCGTTATGTTTCTATTTCTACGTCGGCTTGTTCCCACCATTATTGCGGGGATCACCGTGCCACTTTGCCTGGCGGCAACATTCGGGATGATGTGGCTTTTCGGATATAGCCTGAACAACCTCTCGTTGATGGCACTCACTGTTTCGGTCGGCTTTCTTGTCGATGACTCCATTGTGGTCATCGAGAATATCGTGCGTCACATAGAGACTGGAAAGTCACCGATGGAAGCATCGATTCTTGGCGCGAAACAGATAGGATTCACCGTTGTCTCGATGAGCCTTTCCTTGGTCGCTATTTTTCTCCCTGTTCTCATGATGGGTGGCGTTATTGGCAGGCTTTTCCATGAATTTGCAGTGACACTAAGCTGTTCGATTCTTGTCTCATTGGTAGTTTCTCTGACCCTCACACCATCACTTTGTGCCAGATTTTTGGGACGAGAGCATCACAAGGTTGAGTCAGGTTTGGCACACTGGTTTGAGTTAGGATTTAATGCCATGCAGTCATCCTACCGGAGAAAATTGGATTGGGTCTTTGAACACGTTCGTTTGATCCAGTTTCTCACTTTGGGCACTATTGTTTTGACTGTTTATCTTTATACGATTGTACCCAAGGGCTTTTTTCCTCAACAGGATACAGGATTGCTATTTGGAACAACCGAAGGTGCCCAGGACATTTCTTTCTTGGGTATGCAGGAAAAACAGAAGCAGATTGCAAAGATTATCAAGGATGATCCGGCTGTCGCACATTTAGCCTCTGTGATCGGTTCAAATGGTGGAACAGGTTCCAATAATGGCCGCCTCTATATCGCCCTTAAACCGAAGTCTGAGCGTGGTCTTGACGTAGATGGCGTCATCAACCGTCTGCGCCCGAAACTTGCCGCTGTTAAAGGGGCGAGGACCTTCCTTGCTCCAGCTCAGGATCTCAGAATGGGAGGGCGTCAGTCTAGGGCCCAGTATCAGTATGCTTTAAGATCCGATACCATAGCACCTCTTATTATATGGGCTCCCAAACTCATCCAGAAACTCCAGAAATACCCCCAACTCGTCGATGTGAACGCAGACTCGCAATTCCAAGGCCGGCAGGTGAAGGTTATCGTTGATCGGAACCTTGCCGGCACCCTTGGAATTGAGCCGATCCAAGTGGATCAGGTCCTTTATAATGCTTTTGGTCAGCATCAAGTCTCAACCATGTATCAGACCCGCAGTCAGTTTCATGTGATTCTGGAGGCCAATCCTGAAATGGCTAAGGATCCTGCCTATCTTTCCAAGATTTATGTAAAATCCTCATCCGGTAAGATGATCCCGCTAAGTGCGATCGCTCATTTTGAGCAGACCACTCAGCCCCTTTCCCTCAATCATCAGGGACAGTTTCCAGTTGTCACTTTTTCCTTCAACCTGACTCCCGGAGTCGCTCTGGGAGAGGCTGAAGAACTGATTAACAAGGCGATTGACGAATTAAAAATGCCTTCCACGGTCAAGGGGGGCTTTGCCGGTAATGCGCTCCTCTTTCAGGACAGTCTTTCCTCCCAACCGCTTCTGATTCTTGCTGCAATATTCGCGGTCTACATCGTCCTCGGAATGCTCTACGAGAGCCTCATCCACCCATTGACCATTCTTTCCACCATACCCACGGCTGGGATCGGTGCCTTGCTAGCGCTCATCCTAGTGAAAATGGAACTCAGTATTGTGGCTATGATCGGCATCATCCTCCTAGTCGGAATTGTTAAGAAGAATGCCATCATGATGGTTGATTATGCCATTGAGGCTCAACGGGAACGATTGATGTCACCCAAGGATGCCATTTATGAGGCATGTCTGGTTCGTTTCAGACCGATCATGATGACTAGCGCAGCCGCAATATTTGGATCGCTTCCCCTAGCCATCGGTATGGGTGTTGGTTCCGAACTGCGTCAACCCTTGGGTGTCGCTATTGTTGGTGGATTGCTGGTTTCCCAAGCACTGACTCTTTTTACCACGCCGGTTGTTTATCTTTTTATGGAGAAGGTAAGAGTGCGATGCAACAACCTGAGGGGAAAAATTGTTTTGTTCAAGAATCCCTTAACATTTGGAACTAGGCTGCGAGAATCATCCTGACTCCTGAGGCATTTTTATAGCCTGAGCCTTGTCACGATCGCAATAGGTGATAAAGTTCACACCTTTCTTAGACCCCG
>WBXH01000068.1 GCA_008933015.1 Verrucomicrobiota bacterium
ATCCAATCCCCCAATCGGCCTCACAAGCAGCAACTCATTATCTGACTCAGGAAGCACAACCCACTCCCTACCCCGAGCTCGGATAAGGGTGCCAGGGCTAGCTAGGGATGTCGCACTCATGCCGGTAGTACTCCGAAGATATCAGGGTGTTTTTTGAAGATCTCCAACCAGTCATCCTTATGGTGAAACCGTATTACGGCGAATCCCGCCATCATGAGGTTGTTGGTGATCTCCTCGTCTTTCCGGATCTGATCAGGCGTATCGTGCGGTGGTCCATCAATGTAGATCGCGGCATTAAACTCCTTGTAGAAAAAGTCCGGCTTGGTTGAACACGACTCGATTAAGTACTGGGCATCAGACGGCGGGCGGAGCATCAGTGCGTCGACCATAGAGAGCCACCTCTTCTCCAATTCACTGTCGCAACGGATCTTCAGGGCGATCATCCTTTCCTCTCTAGTCCCGACGCCTCCGGATGGACGGCACTCGGAACGGGCAAACATCGCGAGTGAATCGCGGATGAGTTGGCGATCGAGATCTTTGTGGTCTCCCTGATTTCCGTAATCCAGCAAGCACTCATAGCAGCCCTTTCCGCAGGATTCCACAGCGCGGTCTTCGAGGGTGATCGGGTCAAAATGACAGATTTCCAAGGCAAGCTGGGCCAACATGGGGAAGATCTTTGGATCCTCAACGATCTGCCTCAGTGCTCCCGCTCCACCCTCACTGGACTCGTAGAAAAGAATTTCCCTGCGGTCACGTTGAGAAGGCATTGGCTCGGCAGAAAGTTCGCGGGGCTCCAGTTGGAAGAACTTCTGAATAGCCTCCCGGAATGCAGACTGAAGGCCGGCCAACTCCTGTGGAGTCTTTGCTGGATTGAACCTGAGGATCAAAGCGTTCTTGGTGTCCTTGACGAAAGGTACAACCCTTTGTCGGCGACCTGTATTGCCAGCTTCTTCTTCATCACCTTCCTCTTGGCGGTTTGACTCCCACTTCCCTCGTTCGAGATCAAGAAGGTACCCAGGGGACTGAGCTCTCAGTTGTTTAGCCCATCCCACATTGATTCGATAGAGGTCAGTGGCATCTCCATAGCTGAGCTTTACCACCGATGAGCCATCTACAAGCACCTCGGCGTCTTTGCGGTCTTGGCGGCCAGCTATTTCCGGAAAACGGTAACTTGTCAGGATCCTGTAGCCGAACCGGCGTCGCTCTTCCTCATCACAGGTGATTTTCTGAGCGAGTTTGAGGCTTACATTCTGGAGATGGACCAGGTTCTGGATCTCGCTGGATTCATCAAGAGAGTTTCCACACTGGTCGCATACCTCAAAAGTATTTCTACTTGTGCCGGAAATGTGGGCAAACCCGCATCTCGTGCATCGCTTCATTGTCACGGTTGGCAACTCGTGAGTTGCTTCAATGTCAGGTGAACCGAAGTCCAGATTAACGCGCTCGACGCGATATCGCGCTCCTTCATGATAAACGAGAGCTCCTGGACCAAACTCGGAGATAGCAAGAAATCGGGGGCGAGAAATGAACTCGTCACGTCCCTGCCTGCGACTCCTTCGACGTGCTGGAACAAAGGCTGAAAGCGGAAGACGAGGGAAGTTGTAGCCAGGAAGGAATCCTTCAGCAGCAAAATACCTGTAGGAGTAGAAGTCGCCTTCAAACACTCCCTCAGCCTCTGTTAGAAGACGTATCTGGCTTTCGGCCTGTGCGCGAAGACGTTTGGAAGAGTCACGCTCCTTCGGGGGGCGAGCCAGATCATTTACTATTCTGTTGTGAAGCTGTTGCTGGCGGACAGCAGACCGGTAAAGAGAACGCCATCTGACTGCAGCAGAATCAAAGGATTGCTGGATCTGATCAAATACCTCACGAGCCCAATTTTCGTGATACCATTGGGCTGACGAAAGCAGGGGAGCAATCTCGCGGAGCAGTTGCTCAGCCTTTGCCAAGGCTCGCGCTCTATGAATGGCATTGCCGAACTTTTCTAGGAGATCCTGTTTTATTCTGAGCGGCTGCTCGCCCCCCTCCTCGGTGAGGTCCAGAACCGTATTGAGGGTCTTGCCAAGGTCAGGTTTGACTACTTCCATCCAAATTGCATGCAGATGCGAGCGAAGTAGGTCTCGGTTGAGGATATCGATTCTGGGTGGGGTTACTGCACCGGCGACCATCTTATTGGGCTCGCGAAAATAGAACTGATCATGGGGACTTCGTCCGGCACAATAAGTGAAGACAAGCGCTGGCTGCCCCCCACGGCCAGCCCGTCCGCTTCTCTGGGCATAGTTTGCGGGGGTGGGCGGGACGTTTCTCAAATTAACCACGTTGAGTTGGGCGATATCGACGCCAAGCTCCATTGTGGGGGAACAGAACAGTAGGGGAAGATTGCCACTGCGAAACCGCTCCTCCCGATCTTCTCTGTCTTCAGCTGCAACCTGAGCCGTGTGTTCACGCGCCTCCAAGAGGGTCTTCAGGTCGACGAACTTCTTGTAGCAGTTTACGAAGTACTCATTAACGCCGGCTTGGACATCGCCTTCCTCGATAATTCTGAGTTTATCGACGGGTCGAGCCGATCCGTCACGCGCCAGCCAAATCAGAGCGCCTGCATTAATCTGGAAACCCGCGTCGGCAAGGCCGCCATCGCCTCTGACCTGCTCGATGATACCGTAGCTTTTCAGGGCGACGAATAAATAGCGGATAATGGCGTCGATATCCTCACGTGAGTAGGCGGAACCAGGTCTTGCCTGAATCAGTTTTCTTTTCAGGAATTTGCCGTATCCGCCATACGAGGAGACAAAGAAGCCGTATTCCTGCCCCCTTTTCGGACGCGGGAACGTGATCGTGCTTTGCACGAGTTCCTTGAGTTCTGAGAGATACCAGACTGTATCCTCCCTGAGTCGTGGTGTGGTATCCTGGACGAGGTCAAGTTGACGATTGCGTTCGAGCGCATCGACCTTCACAGAAAGTTGCCTGCGCATCACATCAAGAAGAGTGCGGAGCAGTTCCTCGATAGTGGCGGATGGAAGACCAGTGAATGCTGCAGGAACCTCGAGAAATTCCTTTTCATCCCTACCAGTAGTTACATTCACCCCCTTCTGCCAGAGCTCGGAATCTTCAACAGCAGAGTTTGGTCCGATTAGGCCTTCATAATCGAAGCCAAGAAGCCCGCAATCCTCGAGGTTCGGCGCGGTGACACGCCATCCCCGCTGCAAGTCGCGATAAAGGTAATAATCGATAACTCGACGCAGGGCTTGATTGGTTGATTCACGAGCAGGACCTTTTATATCAGGGTCAGCTGCGTATTCATCAAACGCCAGTTGCATACAATCGAAGACGGAGCTTGAGAGATTGCCGTGTTTTAACCCTGCTTGGCCTCGGCGATCAGCCGCATGGTATAAAGCCGATCTAAGGAGCGCTACCTGGGCAAAGTCATTAAAGTGTCCCGCTTGAAGCGAGGCGTCCTGTCGATTGTCAGTAAAACTCAGGAGCTTTCTGGCACGCTTCTCAAGCAACTGGTCACTTTGGAGTTCAATAAGGGAACGGATAGCGAGAATGGTTGTAGCCGTACTCCTGTTATCAACACCCAATGTTGCCAGCTTGGAGCGCTCTGATTTCTGTGTCTTGGAGTAAACCACTCCGCATCCGGGATGAAGGCAGAAATGGAAGTTGCCATTGATGATTGATACAGGCAAGCCCCCTCCATTATCGACCACTTCACCTTGGGCGGTAACGCAGGCGGGGACTGGGAGATCTCTTCTGCGATCTGGGATGAGCCGTTCAACTCCACCAGCCTCTTCTTTGAAGGTCTCGGGTAACCTTTCTAGAAGTTCCTGCCCCTCGATTGTGGGCCATGGGTTTTCAGTGGAGAGGTAAAGATATCCGTCACCTTCCCCATTGTCGTCTTCAGCCCGTCTATCCTCTCTGGGTAGAACATGATTACCATTTTCGTCAGCAATGAACTTGATCCGGTAGTAAGGCGTTCCGCAATGTCGGCAAAAAACTAGGGGGAAGAGTGGCTTATCCGGGGCGCCGGGCACGGATACTTTTTTGGATAGCTCCAAATGACGGACGGGCTCTGCCTCCAAGGAGGTCCAAACTGTATCCCCTCGTGTAAAAAACTGGTGGAGGCGAAATGCAAATATTGGGAATCGGCTAGACGCATTGGTGCGCATCCGATCGTCGGCTCCCTGAATCAGGAATTGCTTGAGCGTTTGAGCACAATCAACCGGCGATGTTCCAGTCAGTGCCGCCAATTCATCGGCTGCACTCTTCACACCCTGTAACGGCTCTCCTGAAAGTCTGCGAGGGGTTTGCCGAATCAACCTTCCACTGCTCGGCTCCGATCGGATCCCAAAAGTCGATTCAATCCAAGATGATAGAGGGTGGCTCCTGAAGTGTGCATAGTCTTGGGGCGGAGCTATCTGTTCTCGAATTGTAGTTTCAAGTTTCTGAACAATTTCAGCACCATTGAATATGATTTCGGGGGTTGATCGTTCGAGGGTTTCACCGATGACCTGATCATTGTTGAAGGGAACTCCAAACAGGGTCGATGCCACCTCGGCAACTGCCTTTTTTTGATCCTCTGTCGTACCTGCACTGGCCATCGTGGCAGATGTACCGATACAGATCAGATCATCTGCCCCAAAAGCCATCCGGCAACGACGAATCAATAAAGCAACGTCAGCGCCTTGGCGACCGCGATAGGTATGGAGTTCGTCAAATGCGAGGAACTTCAGCCCCTGCATTGCCCGGACTAGCTCCCGGTCCTCATGCCGAGTCAGCATGAGTTCAAGCATCATATAATTTGTCAGAAGAATGTCTGGGGGGTTGCTCCTGATTGCTTCTCTCTCTTCACCCTTTTCCTGACCGGTATATCGAGCAAAGCGCACAGGGCCATTCCCATCTGGATATCCCATCTCGAGGAACTTTCGCAGTTCCTCATGCTGGCTATTGGCCAGGGCGTTCATCGGATACACCACAACCGCCTTGATGCCTCGGCCTGCCCCTGATCGCAAAACATGATCAACGATCGGCACAATGTAGGTGAGGCTTTTACCAGATCCAGTTCCACTAGTAAGAACGTAGGACTTGCCCTCTTTGGCCTTCAGTATCGCATCCTTCTGGTGCTGATGTAGGGATAAGGGGCTCCCTGCTGGGTCGGATTCGGATTTCCCAATGCGAAAAACCTTGCCGCACTCACTGTGTAGAACGCCATCTTCAACAAGCTCATCAACAAGCCCACCCGATTTGAAGGTCGGATTTAGCTGGAGAAGTGGTTGGGGCCAGAAAGAACCTGCAGAAAGTTTCCCAGAAACAAATTCATCAATACGGGAGTCACCAATTTTGATGAAGCTCTTGGTATATTCTGCGTAGTCGTCTACGAGACGCTGGCGATGGTCAAAGACGTTCATTGGGGTTCAGGAATCAATAACGGGTTGCCCTACAAGTGACGAGCAGGGAATCCTGACAATTTTGCGCTGTAGATTCACCCATGCGTTTACGACTACTCACAGAGGCTCCTCATAAAACTCTTAGAACCTCTCCGAATGGTGGAGTGAAGTGTCTGCCA
>WBXH01000069.1 GCA_008933015.1 Verrucomicrobiota bacterium
CAGGCCTTTATCATGTCGCTCAATTGGGCGCCGAAGTACTTCGGCCTGACACGTGACTATGGCTTGGTAACCAACGATCCAGAGGAGGTATCCGAAGTAGCCGGTTGCTTCGAGGCTGACTGGAACCGTGAGGATTTCGTTCCTCCAACCGTATCCAACTTGATCTGGAGCGTCGGGCGCTCCCGTCAGGAGGTCATCAATTTCATCGATAGCGCTCAGAAGTCACTCTACATCCAGCACGAGAAGTACGTAGACACTCCCGTGATCGAGGCTCTCGTCCGTGCCAAAATGAAGAGGAACGTGAAGGTTCACGCAACAGCCTTGCCTGTTCACTCACTTAGGGATTTTTATATTCTCGAGGGAGTCGCGGGACTCCGACTTCTAGAGGATCTGGGGATCAACGTCCACAAACTCCATGGCATCCACCTCCATGCGAAGCTGATCCTAGCTGACAAGCAACATGCCCTACTGAGCTCCTTTAACATCTACCCCAAGTGCTTCAATGAGCGCCGTGAGCTTGGCATTCGCTTCAGCGATCCTGACCTGATCAAGAGACTGGTGAAAATTTTCGAGGCGGACTGGGATACCTCCAAGAGGATGGATCTTACCGATGAAGGGATCAAGGCCGACCAGGAAAAGCACGCCGCCAAGGCGCTTGCCGAGATCAAAGCCCACGAAGACAAGTCCCGGGCCAGTGTCAAAAAATCCTGACATCTCGGTCCCACCGATCCCGGATGAACCGCCAAAGGTCAGTCTCTGGGAGCTGATCTTTTTCTTCGGCCTCATCGGCCTGACCAGTTTTGGGGGAGGCCTGACCGCCTATATCAGACGTCTTGCAGTGACCCAGAAGGGTTGGCTTACCGACGAGGAGTTCTTTTCGGCGCTCGCCATTGTGCAGATCCTTCCCGGAGCCCGGGTAGTGGGGATCTCCGTCTATATCGGAAACCATCTGCGCGGATTATTGGGGGCAACGGTGGCGCTCCTCTCCATCATGACCCCTCCCTTCATCCTCGTTAGCTGCCTAGGTTTGCTCTATTTCCATTATGGTGAGAATACCGACTCCAAGGCCTTGCTAGCTGGCGTGACCGCCGTGGCGTGCGGCTTGATGGCGAGCATGGTGTTCGAGGCTGGGCAAAAATCCATCCGGGGAGTCTTTGATGTGATGATGATCCTCATCACCTTCCTGCTCGTCCGATTGGCACACCTCCATGTCCAGTATGTGATCCTGCTTCTCGGTCCCATTGCCATCTGGTGGCACAGACCGCGTCCTGACAAGAAGGACGAAGCTCAAAAACAGAAGGAGGCAGTCTCATGATCCAGACCTTCGGCCATCTTGTCGCCTTGTTCATGATCCTTTCGATCTCCGCATTCGGCGGGGGGAAGGTGGTTCTACCAACCTTGCAAGAGCAGGCGGTGAACCACTACCACTGGATGTCTAATCAGCAGTTCGTTGACCTCTTTGGTATCAGCATCATCGATGGTCCCTCGATGATGGTTGTCACCCTGGTGGGGCTCAAGGCCTGCATGGAGTATGGTTACGTAATCGCGATCTTGGGCGCCTTGGTTGCCACCGTCGCAATGTTCCTCCCCAGTTCGATCTTGGTTCTGATCGTGGGTCGTTTTTGGGATAGCTGGAAGACCTCTCCCTGGCATGAATCCATCCAGCGCGCCATGATGCCAATCTCCACGGGGCTCATCCTGGCCGCCGCTTTCATCATCGCGAAACACTCCATCCATACCATTCCGACCGCCATCATGGGCGTGATCGCCCTCTGCCTCATGCTCTTCACCAAGCTTAACCCCGTCATCATGATCGTAGCGGCGGCAGGGATCAGCTGGGTCTTCTTGCGCTGAGGCCCACAAGATTATGGCGGTTAATGTTTTAAGATATAATTTTAGGTGTAAAATAGGTTAGATCGTCGAATTTTTTCCACTTTTTATTTTGACATATCTAAGGGGAATGAAAATTTAGACCGATTATGCACTCAAGATCCCTCCGGGTTACCATCCCTCTATTTTTCCTAGCGCTACCACTCCTAGGAACGACATCCCTTCATGCCCAAAACATCAATCCGGCTTTCACCCTAAATAATCCCTCCCTCTTCTGGCAGGGGACCAATGCGGGAGGCGCTCCCGGTTATCCCGGTCAGTGGTATCTTCAGAACGAACTAGCTACCAATCAAAATAATGCAGGTCTCGATGCCGATGTGGCCGGTTCCTGGATGGATGGATTCGACGGCACCGGTGTGACGATTGCCATCTGTGATGAGGGGGTCAACGGCACTCATCCGGACTTGAACTACTACGCGCCCCTCTCATGGAGTTTCACACACTCCACGGCTTGGAACGTGCAGAACTCCGTTAACCGTGGATTTCCCCCCAATGAAAAAAGCATGCATGGTACAGGATGTGCCGGTGTTGCCGCAGGCATCGGAAACGGGATAGGGATTGTAGGAGCCGCGCCGAGGGCCAGGATCGTGTCAGAGGTGATCAATTTAGGGAACGGTGGTATCGGGATCACTGGGGAGGATCCGGACCAAGAAGCTGCAGCCATCTATCTCTGGCAGGGACAGAAAGATGCGAAGGGAAATCCCAACCCCTACGTGTTACCAAAAGACTGGAACAATCCGTTCTACCTCCCACCGATACCAGTTAAGAACCACAGCTATTCCGCAAGCGCGGGCTACATTCCAGTGAATCTGACAAAAGCCCTTCGCACACAGGATGCCATCGAAGCCTGCAGTACTCACAGGATTATCAACGTGCTTTCGGCGGGCAATGAAAGGGCCTGGCCAATCATCACAAACAATATGATTGTTGATTGGTTTCTAGGAACCACGTCGCAGGACACCGGTAAAAAAATCGTCAATACGTTCCCCGGTCAAATCATCACCGCAGCACTCTCCTCCGACGGCACCTATGCCAAATATAGCAGCTTCGGGTCATGCGTTTTTGTCACGGCACCCAGTAGTGACTCGACATGGAATCAAGATCGGACAAACAAGCCAATGCCGATCATCACCACGGACTTTGCAGGTCCCTCGTTCGGCTTCAACAATCAAACCAATAACGCCGACCCGTTATTGAACTCCGGCGCGACCAACAAGCGCGTTACCCAACTCTACAATTACGACTCTCTCTTCGGGGGAACCTCCTCAGCGGCGCCCTTGGTGGCAGGGATCATGGCGGATGGTGTTACGGCCGATCCCTACCTCGATGTCCGCACGGCACAGCATCTTCTGGCCTTGACCTGCCGTAAGGTGGATCCGAACGATCAAGTCTACGGCGGATGGGTTACGAATAATGCCGGCTATGCCTTTAATCCGAACTATGGATTTGGACTGATCGACGGGACCGCTTTCACGACTGCCTGCTCCTATGTCTACGATGCCCTTTCCATCGGGTACTACCCGATGAGCAACGAGGAGAAGATCAGCGCCACCTCCACGACCGTAACCCCCAAGCATCCGAAATACCTCGTCAACTTGAAAAACCACTTTGCTACAAATTCCGTGGAGATCCCGATCACCCTGCCGAAATCCAAAAATGGATACCCAATCGAGTCGGTAACGGTCCGAGTCCACATGACGGGGTTCCAAACAAACCAAACCGCCTATTTCCCATTGGGTCAGGGAGTTGGTGCCAACCTGGGTGATATCACCATACGACTGATCTCCCCAAAGTCCACCTCGGCCCTTGCCTGCATATCGGATAACTTCGGCATCCCTAATCCCGCGCAATCAGGACAATACTTGAGTCCCCAATTATACCTTAACAAGAGTTTGTCACTTCCCATAAACCCCCTGAATTTTCAACCCTACCTTTTTTGGCAATATCTTTCGTGGGCTTACTACGGCGAGCAACCCGAGGGAGTTTGGAAGGTGAGAATTACCAACACATCCAACAATACCCGATACACAAATGATTTAAAGGTCGATAGCGTGACTATCTTCGCAACGCTAGGCTCCTTTGATGCCAGCGTCTTGGGAGATCTTCCCCTAGCCAATGGACCGACTGCAGTCCGCTGATCCGACCGAGATAAGGGGCAAATCCTACTCACAGTGTCGGAAAGATAGTGTATCGCATTGCAATAGGCCCAAAGAGCCTCTTTTACATCCTAGTGCTAGCTGGCACTGTTATTATCCCGATCTTAGCCGCCCAAGCACGAAATGCACTGTTTCAAGCAGACAGATAAGGAACTCAACCAAGACTCAATGGAATTAGGCGGTCAATTAGTCTTCTCCACCAGTAACTGTTCGCTTCACTTAATCACACAGAGTGACCAGGGAGGTATAACGATCGGTTGATCAGCTGAAACAATTCGAGAGGTTGGAGGGAGGTTTCGGGAGGGATGCCCCTCCTCCCCATCGGCATGCCATGAGTATTCCGCGGAGGAATACGTGGTGAGGTTTGCGGACTGCTTCCCCAACCCCTTTAGAGAGAGTCTTACCGGGCTCTTGGTATCCTTGTTAATGACAAGCAGGGAACGACTGCCATCGGGACGCTTCACTGCGAAAGCACTCAACAGCTTCTCCCGATCATTCGAGATCCGCACTGGCAGGACTGCATGGTGACCTCCACTGGGGTCAAGCCACTCACTGGAAAGCAACCGGAGTGCGTTGTAGGTCGCAACAGGAACTGCTGCACCTGGATTCTTTTGATCTTCCCTTTGTAAAAGCATCAGCTGGTTTCCCCAGGAGCCACTGCTGTCTTCAAGTTTGTTGGGCTCGTAGCCGTAGTAGTAGGCGGCATCTCCTCCCCCACAGAGGAACTGGGCCGCTATTTCGGCATTCAAGAGTGCGCCCGAGAGATCCACCTCCTGACGACAGGGGAAGACGGAGTAGTTGAACTCTCCGATGAGCAGAGGCACCCGAGGCATCCCCGGAGAACGGAGTAACCGTATCGCCCGTTCCAGCATCCCGTAGGCTCTTGGAAGCTGCTCCGATTCCTTCCCATCGACATCATCAAAGGGATACCACTCAAAGGAGAGAAATTGAAAATCTCCGGCCTGCCCCTTTCTGCGCAATTCGCCCAGAAAATCCCGGATCCACCAGCGCTTGTCGAAACGGTAAGTATCGTCGTTGCGATCCACATCCACCGTCACAAAGCTCGGGCCGCCCATGACCGCATGGGGAACAGCTTTTCTGATCAGGCGGGCAGTCTGAGCGTAAAGGGCACCAAAATTCGAGGGAGACACGCGCTGACCATCCGGCTCCTCCCCCATCTCCACGCGGTTGACACGGTATCCTGCACGATTCACATAATCGACCAAAGCCGCTGCGTTCTCCGGAGTGTCATAAAGAACCGGTGCCGCGAGCATGACAGGCAGCCCTCTTGTGATGCCAGATCGCTCCATCAGATCGATCCCGGGTTGCTCAACCTTCATATCTAAGTCGCAATCCCTGTGCCATGGGTCGGTAGAGGAGGCATAGGTGATGGTCTGTCCCTTTCCGGGCGAGTGAATCACGTGGTCATCAAAATCAAAACGCCCTGCCTCTCCTGCGCTGATCTCCCGGATCGCATACCCAAGGTGATCACGGTGATCGATG
>WBXH01000070.1 GCA_008933015.1 Verrucomicrobiota bacterium
GGCCGAGAGAATGGAGATCGTCGCGGGTGACTGCGGGGTCGTGCTGGATGGATCGGAGAAATCCGATGCTTACTCAGCGGGTCAGGTCTTCGATGTTCCTGCAAACTCCGGATTCACCATCACGGTGACCGGGGAGCCTTGCCACTACATCTGCTCGTTTCTGGATGCCTAAGGTTCAAAGGCCATTAGCGGTTTGCACTCAAGGCTATTTTGGGCTCGAGTAGTATACCTTGAAGGTAAATATTCTTTTATTTTTTTGATGATAAAAAAAACTGATACGAGCCGCTATGATCGGGCCTACTTTGATCATTGGTATCGTGATCCTCAGACCAAGGTTAAATCGAGTGCCGCCATCCGTAGGAAAGCCTCCCTGGCTCTTTCCGTCGCCGAGTATTATCTGGAGCGTCCCGTCCGCACCGTGCTCGATGTCGGATGCGGCGAGGGGAATTGGCTGCCGGCTCTTAGATCGATCAGGCCAAGGATCCGCTACACAGGGGTCGATTCCAGCCCCTACGCTATCGAACGCTTTGGGAAGAAGCGCAACATCAGCCTCGGTTCCTTTGCCACGCTTGAAGAGATCGGCCTCGACGAGGAGTACGACCTGATCGTCTGTAGCGACACTCTCTTCTATCTTCCGATCGGTGAATTAGAGCAGGGTCTGGCTTCACTGGCCCCACGCACGGGCGGGGTCTCCTTTCTGGAGCTTTATACCGATCAGGACAGTGTGATCGGGGATTTTCCCAAGGATGGACTTCAGAGCTCTTCTTGGCATCGCAAGCTGCTCAGGAGTCACGGATTCCTCTCCGTAGGCTCCCACTGTTACCTCGGACCGAAAGCGGCTGACCGAGCCATGGAGTTGGAACACGCATAATCCTAAGGATTTTTAGGGATGAAAGTCTAAGAATGAGTTTCCAACTCTGTGAAATCTTCCTGCTCTTCATGGTAGCTTCTTTATGTAGATTGAAATCATGAAGATTGCGCGCATTCGTCAGGAGGATGGTGGTATTCATTATGCCCGTCCGACGGAGAAGGAATCCTCCATGGAGATTCTCACGGGCGATCCCTTTCAGGGGGTTAAAGGTACTGGCCGGTTCATCTCCGACTTCTCACTGCTGGCTCCGATGGTGCCTGCGGCGATCCTATGCATAGGGCTGAACTACCGAAAGCATGCTGAGGAGATGAACGCGAAGATCCCGAAGTTCCCTATTCTCTTTTTCAAGAATCCCTCAGCGCTTCTCGATCCCGGAGCCTCGGTCACGATCCCTAGGAACCATATCTCGACTCAGGTCGACTACGAGGGAGAACTTGCCATTGTGATCGGCAAGTCCTGCCGCAATGTCACCCGTGAGAAGGCTCTTGATCATGTCCTCGGATATACTGTGGCGAATGATATCAGCGCCCGCGACTGGCAGAAGGACTGGGGTGGGTCCCAGTGGTGCCGTGGCAAATCCTTCGACACTTTCGCTCCGATGGGTCCTTGGCTTGTCACAGCGGATGAGATTCCCGACCCGAACACACTCCACATCACCACACGGGTCAATGGGGAGACACTTCAGGATTCCAACACTGGAGACATGATCTTCGATGTGCCCGCCCTGATTGAATTCCTGAGTGGTGATACGACTCTACCGATCGGTACCGTGATCCTTACCGGCACTCCCTCTGGGGTCGGCGTGGGTCGCACTCCTCAGCGCTGGCTCCATCCGGGAGACCGAGTGGAGATTGAGATCGAGAAGATAGGAATCCTCTCCAATCCTGTGAAGTAGAGCTACTGCGAACCCAGACCAATTCCACTATAGACTCAGGGACCAAACCTTCCCGCTTACCCTTCTTCGGGTTCTACATGGACCGTCACATCTTCCAAGGGTAACGCGGAGGCCATTAGGAGATCCTTTACCTGGTGTGAAATAAAATGCCCTTGGCGGACAGTGATGTCGCCGCCGACACGGATATGAAGGTCTGCGATGTAGGAGAGACCGCTTTTGCGTATACGGCACTTTTCTGCACTGATGACTCCGGGAACAGCGCAGGTGATGTCCATGACGGTTCTTTCGGCATCTGGCGAGACGCGGGCATCCATCATGTCGCCGAGTGAGAGCTTCAACATGTTATACGAACTGTAAAAGATCACCACGCAGGCAAAGAGGGCTGCCCAGTCGTCGGCCACCTCATAACCGGGCCCCCCCAAGAGGCTGATTGAGATACCGATAAAGGCTGCAATTGAGGTGACGGCATCGGAGCGGTGGTGCCAGGCATCCGCTAGGAGAGCGTTACTCCCGATCCGGCGGGCTCGACGTGCCATGAACTGGTAGAGGGTTTCCTTGATGGCGATCACTCCGATCAGGATAAGCAGTGTCCAGGGGGAGGGGAGATGGACGGGAGCCCCATGCGAAGCCGCAATAAGTTGAAGAATGCTGTTATGGGCAATAAGAGCTCCGGCAATGGCTAGGACGAAGGCTCCGATCAGGGAGGCGAGTGACTCAGCCTTGCCGTGACCATAGGGATGATCCTCATCCGGGGGCTTGGCGGCGTATTTCAAGGCCCCCCAGATCAAGAGGGAGCTAAAAAGATCGAGAAGGGACTCGATCCCGTCGGCAATCAGGGCATTGGAGCGTCCGATAAGACCTCCCGCAATCTTTGCGGCAGATAAAAGGAGATTGAGAATGACACCCGTGGCGATGACACTTCTGCCGGCG
Source organism: Verrucomicrobiota bacterium (assembly GCA_008933015.1). Lineage (GTDB taxonomy): Bacteria > Verrucomicrobiota > Verrucomicrobiia > Chthoniobacterales > UBA6821 > UBA6821. The sequence continues at coordinate 2,697 of WBXH01000070.1, forward strand.
GCGGCTCTGGCTTGGATATCTCCATTCATGGGGAAGGAGTGGTCTGAACGTCCGAAATAAACTCTTTCACGGCATTACGGAAGGGGGTGGCAAGATCGGCTTTGGGCTTTACAAAGGAGGGGCGGAACCAGGGTTGGAGGCCGATGAGATCAGAGGTGACCAGAATCTGACCATCACAGGAATTACCGCTACCGATTCCGATCGTGGGGATGTCCAATTTCATGCTTATTTCTTTTGAAAGTGCTACCTCAACTAGTTCCAGCACGAGGGCGCAACAACCTGCTGACTGGAGATCAAGAGCAGATCTGATAAGTGACTCTGCTTCAGTCTCGGTTTTTCCCTTACGATGATAACCACCCTCCTCCCTAACCTGCTGTGGAAGCATGCCAAGATGACCGATTACTGCTATACCTCTTGAAGTAAGAAGGGATGCTTGCTCGGGAAGTGCCCCCTCCAGTTTCACCGCATCAGCGCCTGCATCTATCAGGCAAATAGAGCTCGCAAGTGCCTGATCGGGAGTGGCATATGTTCCGAATGGGAGGTCGGCAGCCACTGGGGCTCTGGTGACCCCTCGACGGACAGCCTTTAGGTGGTGTATGATCTCATCGAGCGTGACATCAATGGTATCCTTTTGACCCAAAACAACCATCCCAAGTGAATCCCCCACAAGGATCAGATCGATCCCCGACTCGTCTAAAAGTCGTGCTGAGGGGTAGTCGTAGGCGGTCAACCAGGACTGACGATAGCCACGATTCTTAGCCGAAATAAGATTTTCTTTGAGATTCATTAATACCTAATGAGCAATTTGATAGTTTTGTTTCTTATGAATAATAGATAAATATTCACAGCAGGATCGCTCCCATCCTGGAAGCCGTAGGTCAGGACGAATTTCCGCCAGTGGAGCCAGAACAAAGAGCCGTCCGGTGATTCGAGGGTGAGGAAGTTCCAGTTCGGGAAGGTTTAGCGTCATTCCGTCGCAGTAAAGAAGATCGAGGTCTAGTTTGCGGGGTTCATTCAGATCGTGATTCTTGGGGCGTCCTGCGGCAATTTCAAACTCCTGGAGTCTGTGCAGTAACTTCATTGGGGATAAAGAAGTTTCCAACTCCACCACACTGTTTAGAAAGAGGGGTGATCCCGGAGGGCAATCCATCGGTTCTGTCTCGTGCAGGCTAGAGAGGAGGAAGTCACCGTGCTCATGAATTTCCGTGAGATGGCCGATTGCTTCTGATAGTATGGCGCTTCTCTCACCCAGATTGGAGCCGAGAGCGATGCCGGCACGCATGATCTTAACAGTAATGAGGATTAACGCAGGCCAAGCACATCCTGCATATCATACAGGCCTGGGTGATTTTTCTTGGTATCACGGGCCCAGAGGGCTGCGCGAAGAGCACCCCGGGCAAAGCTTTCACGGCTTGAGGCTCTGTGAATGAGTTCCAGTCGATCGCCAGGGGCGGCCAACATCACTGTATGGTCTCCGACGACGTCGCCACCGCGAACGGCGTGGACGCCGACCTCGGTTCGGGTTCGTTCGCCGGTCATGCCGACCCGTCCGTGGCGTGTATCCTTTTCGTAATCAAGATGATAAACCTCATCTAATACCTCAACTAGGCGTCGTGCCGTACCGCTCGGTGAGTCTTTCTTGAGGCGGTGGTGAACCTCGATCACCTCGGCATCGTAATCGGGGCCAAGGATCTCTGCCGCCTTCTTGGTGAGCCAGAAAAGGGTGTTCACTCCGACGCTGTAATTTGGCGAGAAGATAACGGGAATCTTGGCTGAGGCTTCGGTGATCGCCTGACGAACATCGTTGGAATGCCCCGTTGTTCCAATCACAATAATTTTACCTAATTCAATGCATTTCTGGAGCGCGGGGAGAGTTGCATCGGCATGGGTGAAGTCAATAACTGCATTGCAACTGGCAATCGGATCCAACGACTCTCCATCATCGATCGTGGCGATGAGATCAAAGGCTGTATTTTCTTTTACTAATGCAACCAAGGCCTGACCCATTCTTCCTTTTGATCCGTAAATAACAACTTTAAGTGGATTCATAAGAGTGTGTTGCATTAGATCAGATTGCTCTCATCCAAGGTCTTCAGGAGAATTTTTTTATTTTCTAGTGTCATCTCGCAAAGAGGAAGACGGACATCATCTTGGCAGATGCCCTTGGCAGCTAGGGCTGTCTTGACTGGAACGGGATTGGGCTCTATGAAGAGGTCGCGGAATAGGGGTGCATAGCGGTTGTGAATTTCCTCAGACTTGCCCAGTTCACCCTTCAGATAACTTTGTACAAGAATCTCCAACTCGGAGGGTATAATATTGGAGGCCACACTGATCACACCCACGGCGCCCGCAGCCATAAAAGGTAATGTAAGTGCATCATCACCCGAGAGGATTTGAAAGCTCTCAGGGAGGGCTGCTCGTAGTTGATGGACGCGCTCTACTTTCCCGCCAGCCTCTTTGATGGCCACCACGTTGCGGCAATCGTTAACTAGGCGGACTATGACTGGAACGGGTATCTCTATGCCGCAGCGGCCAGGGATGCTATAGAGAACGATCGGGATATAGACGGAATCAGCTACCTTCTTGAAATGCCGATAGAGACCTTCAGGGGAGGGCTTGTTGTAGTACGGAGCAACTAGCAGTGCTGCGTCGGCTCCCAGCTTTTCAGCTTCGATCGTGAGCTTAACAGCTTCGGAGGTGGCATTGGATCCGGTTCCTGCAATGACCAGCACTCTCTTTGCCGCCACCTTGACC
>WBXH01000071.1 GCA_008933015.1 Verrucomicrobiota bacterium
CATGCAAACGGGCAGATATTTTGCCATTTGGGTGTTGAGCGTGTTGTGCTGTCAAGGTGCCACACCCTCCGCTTCCGTGATCCTGCCGATGACGGAGACCCAGAAACAGGGGGCTCTCTTCATTGATGCTCTTAGTGTCCCGTCGCCGGGAGAGGTCTTCGTGGCGATGAACAAGGCCTGCCGTCCGAATTGGGCGACTCTGGTAACCTCGATCTCGGCTCCGGTCACTACCGAACGTTCCCAACTTGCACTGGGAGTCGGAGTCCTTGCCGCCAACGGATACATTGCTGTCGAGGCGCAGGATGGACAGCAGGTGAAAAATGTCGGCAGGGAGATGATGCAGGTGGCCAAAGCGCTCGGGATCAGTGAGAGCCTGATGGGCAGGGGGAATAGTTTAATGCAATTTGCTGACAACAATGACTGGGAAGCTCTAGCCGAGGAACTCGAAGCGACGGAAAATGAAGTGAAGGCCACGATGGTCGGTCAGAAGGACAAGGAACTGGTCTCCCTGACTTCTGCTGCGGCATGGCTCAGGGGGGTGGAAGTAGCGACCGCCGTGGTGCTCGGCAGTCCAACACTTCAGGGGGCCTCCGTGATTGAACAACCTGCTCTTGCTCGCCGCCTTTCTCTCCAGTTGGGTGATCTCCCCGGCCGCGTAAGGCAGGGTGACAGAGTCGTGATGGTCCGAGATTATTTGGATCAGATTGCTGCCATCTTGGAGAGGGTGGGCGCCGGGAAGGATCCCTCAATGGAGAAGAAGAGGAATGAGATCCAGAAGATCCACGAACTTTCAGCCTCGGCGGTCGTCTCCATCATGGCCTCCGCCAATGCATCACCAACTCCCATGTTGCACTCAATTCCGATACAAGCTTCGGAAGGGATATCTAACATCAAGGCAGTTCCCACCAACACCCCCGATTCCAGCTCTCCCTCCAAGCCGTGAAAAAGCTGAACCTTCCGTTCCTCCTCCGTTGCTGCATGAGCTTCCTGCCAATAATGGTCCCGGGGTTCATGCTACAGGCGGCTGGATCAGGGGCCATTGAAACCCCTGTAAATCAGCCTCTTATGGAGGAAGGATCTCAAGAATCAAGGAATTCCGCCCCGCCCGTGCCTACGGAATCTAGGCGTCTCGCTTTGGAAACGGCCGGCGCCTTTGAGAATGAGGGGTTCCGAATTCGGGATGGAGAGTGGCATAATTCACTTTCCAAGGGGAAAGAAGTCTTCCTTCAGGTCAACCTATTTGCAGGTAACCAGTATTGGTTTGTGGCCGCCTCGGCCGACAACTCCCAGAAGATGAGAATTGTGGCGTTTGACGCCTCCGGGAAGCCCATTCAGGGAGAGTCTTGGCAAGACGGCGGTGCCCATCCCAGATCCCGAACGGCGCTCGGAGTTGCCCCTGCCGTCAGTGGGGTGTATTTCCTAGCTGTGGAACTACTGGATACACCGGGGACCTCTCCGGTCGATGTCTCTTTGGTTTACGCTTACAAATAAATCCCATGTCATCGCCATCCAACCCTTCCGTTCTGGAAACCGTCACGGGAGCTCCAGTGAAGCACTTCTCCATCTTTCTTCACAATAAGGTTGGAGCACTTCTTGAGGTGGTAAAGTTTTTGGAGAAGAACGGAGTGATCGTCCTCGCCTTCAGTATCGTCGATTCGGCGGAGTCCTCCATCGCGCGCATGATCGTGAGCGATCCCACGCTCGTCTCCAAACTCCTGCACGATCACGACATCGCGTTCAGTCAAACGTCGGTGCTCGTCGTCGAGCTTGCTGAAGGTGCCGCCGATCTGGCCCGTGTGCTCAGTTGCCTCCTTATGGCGGAAGTGAATCTCCTCTTCAGCTACCCCTTGCTCGTGCGTCCTCGCGGGAAGGCTCTCCTCGTCCTCCATGTTGATGACAACGAGTGTGCCGCTGCAGTCCTTCAGGGTGATGGGTATCAGATCCTGACCCAAGGGGATCTCTCCAGATAGTTCTGAAAAAAGTGATTTGAGAGCATGGAGAATCCATGCTTGATCTTCTGTGGTATGGACTTGCTCCAAGAAACCCCTTTAGTCTTGAATCTCCAACAATGGAGGGGTGGTAGAGTGGTCTATTGCGTCAGTCTTGAAAACTGAAGTGCTGAAAGGCACCGTGGGTTCGAATCCCACCCCCTCCGCCATCTCTTGAGAGATGGCTTGGTGGGATGAGAAACCTTGGTTCGACTGCCATGCCGCGATCAGCGGCAATCTTTGAAGACGAAGTCATGATGCAGATCCTTGCACAGCAAGGATAATCCCACCCCCTCCGCCATGCCTCTCGAACAACCGCCAATCCCTGGAAACACAGGGTTTGCCATTTTGAGAGGCGCCCAAAAAGGGCCTTTTTGGGCCGATGTGGCGATTGTCTTGGGGTTCCACGAGCACGATATCGCCCAACTGGTTGTCTCCAAGCTGCTGACCCCTCTCGGGAAGCCAGCCCACAACTCCCCGAAGCATTTTGCTGCCGTTGATGTCATCGAGGCTGCCCAAGACCGTGAGTGGCTATCCACCGCCACCCGCCAGATCTCCCGCTACTGGAAAAGCCGGAATGAGAAGAAGAGAGTGCCCCCTGTCTTGGAAAATGAAGATGGCAGCAAAGCGAACGCGGGGTCTTAGCTTAAATCCTTTTAAAATTCCGGCTGTTGACTGCATGATCGTGATGTGTCACATTGAGCACATGATCGCCATCACTATCAGGGATCTTCATATGAAAACGGGGGACTGGGTCCGCAAGGCGGCTCGCCGTGACGGAATCGTCGTGCTGGATAGGAAGCAACCCGTCGCCAGGATTATCCCGTTTTCGGAGGCCGATACCGGCAAGTCTTTCGCTGAGCGTCCGTTGGTGAAGGGTTTTGCTAGGATGCCGCGTCGAGAGATGGATTCGGCACGCTTCATCTCAGACGACCGGGGCAGGGGATGATCTATTTCGATACGGCCTATTTGGCGAAGTGCTATCTCAATGAGCACGGAAGCCCTCAGGTGAAGGAGCTCGCAACCGAAGACGGCAGGGTAGTCTGCTGTGAGTACGGGCGTATCGAGCTGGCTGCTACCTTTCACCGGAACCTTCGCCAGAAATCGATCACCCCTGCCGAATTCCGCCTCCTCTGGAAACAGTTCGATCTGGACGAGGCGAACGGGATCTGGAGTTGGCTACCTGTGAATCAGGAGTTGCTCACCGACGTGATGCACCGGTTCAGAAAGCTCGCACCGTCGGACTATCTGCGCTCGGCAGACGGGCTCCATCTGGCGTGTGCCGTGCAGCATGGCTTCAAGAAGATCCATAGCAATGACGGTCACTTGCTGGCCGCAGCAAAGGCTTTCGGTATCAAGGGTGTGAACGTGGTCCCCTAGGAGGGTATCGGAAAAGCGGTTGTCGCTACTCTCTAGGGCAAAGGATTTCATGCGGTTGCCTCCATAGCGGTGAGATGGGGCAGATGTGGGTGCATCCAAGCTGGGGCCTAGGGAAGGTCGTGGATTTTTTTTGCATCCTGGATTGCCCCCCTCCCCTCTGACTATTCAGGAACCGAGGCCACACTTGCAGGTCCTTGGAAGTATGATAATTTCCCTCATGGGTGTGTTTCATTCTGGGATGAATCACTGGCAGCGCCAGTGGCTAAGTGATCGGCTTCACAAGAGGAATGACGATCCACCCATGGTGCGAATACCGATAAAAAAGCCTCTAAAGCCTCTAAAGCCGAAACGTCAGGCGACTAAAGCCAAGAAGACTGCAAAGAATCCTTTGAAGGGTAGCGCCGATAATTAAGTGCTCTTGGGATTGAGAAGTTGGGTTAGGAGTTCCTTGACCCGATGTTCCTCGAGGAACTTTCCCAGCTGGAGACCATACAACTGAATCTGTTGGATGATTTTGGATTCCTCGGATTCCTTTTTGCGGACCCTGATGCTGGTCTTCCAGTCGGAGTAGTCCTTCCATGGCTGAAGCTTCAGATCATAGGGCGTCTTGTCGTTGATCTCATCAATGAGCAGTTGGATGTAGGCGGAAAAGTTTCTGTCATCCCAAGGATACTTAATGCCGATCTCTTTTTTCAGGGCATCCTCAACAACCGGAGTCCCGTCTCCCGACGGCCTTGCCCTTTCAGGCCTGCTGTGCAGGCTACATCGCGCTTCAAAGCGCTCGATGTTCCACCATATCCTAATGCTTTGAGGGAGTGGCTTTCCCTGCGCTCGATGTTCCTCCATACTCCTACACCATGTGGAAGCACCTAATCCAGAAACTGACTGGGACTCTTTTCAGAGTACTCTCATGGATCTTCCCGCCTGTTACCGGCCCTCTACCTAAGGATCCCGAACTGATTCTTGTCTTCAGTACGACAGGCATCGGGGATGCACTTTTTGATACGGCTGCCGTCCGTAGTCTTAGGATTGCCTATCCGAAATCTAAGATTGTCGTCTGTGCTCATCGCAAGAGGAGCACTGTCTTCCTCCACGATCCTGATGTCTGTGAGGTGGTACCCTACGGGAAGTCTCCCGTGTATGCCTTTCGGCTTCTCCGGCGCTTCCGCCGGGATCGCCCCGATCTGGTTATCCTTCTGAACATCAATCCCGAGGTCGTCCCCATCGCCTACTGCATCAACAGGCGGGCACTCTTTGGGGGAGACTGGAGATGTGGAAACTACGGATTCCTATTATCCCACGGAGTCCACCTTCCTGATGAAGGACACATTCTGCGGCTTGGAGCAGCCATCGCGCTCGCTGCGGGTGCTAAAAAAGATGCTTTCACGATGGTATACCAACCGAAAAATTCAGAAAGAGAGGCTCTTCGAGAGCGCTTTGCGGAATGGATCGATCATCCCTTCGTCATGTTTCAGACGGGTGGAGGGAGAAGCCGTGCCTGGCGCGACTGGCCTGTCGAATCCTATGTCAGGAATATCCAATGGCTGCAGGAGAACTACCGGGTGAAAGTCGTTCTCACTGGGGGCTGGGATAATGAGAATGCGGCTCAGGAGATCGAGTCTGCCTGTCCTGGTGTCATCAACCTCTGCAACAAGACCACGCTCGAGGAAACCGCTGCGCTACTGACCTACTCACTTATGCTTGTCAGCACCGATACAGGGGTACTCTTCATGTCCTACGCGACGAGGTGCCCTGCGCTGGCCATTCTCCATTACGCTAGTCCCAGTGCGCTGATCGGTCCCATCGGAGATCCTAGTAGAGGCGTGGGGCATGAGGTGGTGGAACTTCCGAAGCCGCCTGGCCCCCACGAGCAGCGTCATGGCGAAATGGGAAAGATCCCAGATGACGAGGTGAGGGGAGCCATCCAGCGGATCCTTGCAAGGAAAGGAATGATGCCTACAGAAGGGATCCAGACACCTCTTTGAACAACGGGAGTTGGGTCTCTCTTGCCATAGCCGGTAAAATCGGTATTTTGAACTTTCGA
>WBXH01000072.1 GCA_008933015.1 Verrucomicrobiota bacterium
AGCTTTGTCGGATGGTGCTCGCGAACATCCTAACACCAGCGGAAAAAGCAAAATCGTGCAGAAAAGCGGTATCAACCCGATGACGAGATGCGCATTGAGGAAGTTTTTTTTCATGTCACACCTCAGGAAGATACCAGTCTGTCATGACCGGGATTTTTACGAATCCCTGCTTATTGGGAAGTCTCTTTCTTGCCGAGTTTGGAAAGGTACTTCGCTGGATCAGCGTTGAACTTCTTCACACACCCATTGCAGCAGAATTGGACCTCCGTTTCCCCATGCTTGATCACAACCGGTGCCCCCATTTCTCCGAGTTTCTCCCCGGAGACCACGCACGTCGTGAGCGGATAGGTTGCATGTGAGTCAGCGGCAGATGCAACGGCCCCAAGGAGAGCCGAGGTTAAAACGATCAGTGCAAGGAGGGATGTTTTCATGAAGGGAATGGGTGATGGTGGATGCTCTACGGAGGTAGGATTACCTCATTAGTATTACCTGAGAATCGTAAAATCCCCCCAAATATTTTTGGACACGGCTGGAAAAGGAGCCGCGTCGTATAGGTGACTAGGATACCTATACGACGTCATGAACCTCTATTTCTTGGTCGAGAACTGCCTGATCTGCGTTGCCGCCACGTTGTTGTATCCGATGCCCGTGAAAGCCGCCTCGTATGCTTTGCGCCATGAAGCGATCACTGGCTTTGATGGCCCCTGTGGGATGGCCTGATACGTCGTGGCGATATTCACAGCTCCCGAGCGAGCTCCAAAGGGTTGGAAAGCTGTCATCAAGGCAGGCTTCGCACTACCCGAGGACATGTCTCCCATGCCTCCGCTGGAGAAGTTGTTGATATTCCAGACCGAGACTTGGCCGGCATCGAGACCTGCTTCTGGTGTGGTGACGAGGTTGGCGATATAGCTCGCCGTGGTGGACGGAGCGACGTAGCCGACAGCTACCTTCGCGCCTTCCTTGCTTGCGGGATCGCTGAGCACGGTGGTGAAGAGCCTCGCCGGGACGGGCACCCCATAGGAGATATCTTTGCCGCTGATCGCTGTGACGATTGCTTCACGCCCGGCGCCGGCCGAGACGATGAGATCGTCGAAGTTGTCGCCATTCACATCCCCGATCGCCACATTCACCCCACTCGGGCAGTTGCCCGGCAGGATATTCGTGAGCGTGCGAATGAAATTACCATTCTGATCCCAGAGGCTGACGGTGGCAGGGCCCGAGGCTCTGGAGCCAACGGCAATGATGGGGACCCCATTGGTGCTGATACCGCCAACAGCCAGACTCACTCCGGAGGCACCCGTCTTGCCGGTGAAGGCAGTGAACTGGGCAGTGGGTGCGTTGGAGCCATTATTGTAGATTTTCACGACGGCGCTCTGTTTCCCTTTGCCCACGGCCATTGTCTCAAACACTGTCGTGTTATTGTAAAATGCTTTTACCTGATCGGATGTTGTCGGCAGCTGACTTGGCAATGTAATGGCATTGGTATTGGTGCTTGTGCCGATACCCGACGCCGCCACGATCGGCCCGGCATAGCCCGGGAACGGGGTGATGATATTCGTGACATTCCCAGTGCCATTGATGACAGGAGCGGAGGGTGAGGAGGCGCCGAGTCCAAGACGGATCCCTTGGCGACCGGGGTATTGGAAGACCGGTGACATCATCCCCTCGTCCTCATGCTCGAGAATATGGCAGTGCCAGACATATTTGCCGGGGAAGGGCGGAACCGCGAATCGGAGGGTAATGCTTCCGTATGCCGGGACAAAGGCGACATCCTGTGGTGAGACATAGTTGCGCCCAGCAAAATCAGGCAGGGGTGGTAGCTTGGGATCAATCATCGCACCATTGACCTGCGTCACGATGAAGTTGCCTTGGTGGATGTGGAAGGGGTGATTGAGCGGCCCGCCGTTCACTATCGTCCATTCCTCCACCGATCCCATCTCCAACTGGGGAAGAATCCCTTCTCCGAACTTCAATCCGTCGATGAAGAAGTTATCGAAACTTGAGAGATATTGTGGGTTCAGCGTGGAGAAGAATTGCTGCTCCAAAGCGAATGTTCTGTAGACATCGGGTTTTGCAACCCAGAGGAAATCAGCCGGCTGCGGCGCAAAGTATACGGGTGGTCCCGTCACGGCAGTTCCGGTGACGTTAATGGTGGCCAGCACATAGAAGTACTGTGCCCCACCTGTATTTGGAGATTCCTCTCCACCAAAGGCATCCATGAGGTAGTAGGTGCCGGGGTTGGTAGGCGCCGTGATGGCCCAGGTCGTACGTCCCCCCGTTGAGAGGAGCGACTGACTGCAAATATCCTGAAGCCTCGGGGTGTAGTTGGTGGAGTTGCCGCTCGAATTCGTACTAGGCAGGTATGCCGCAAGCGGTCCTGTAAGAGGTTGGACAAAGGCGCTGTTGCCATCCCTCGCAAGGATGGTGCAGTTCGACCAGGCATTGCTCAGATTGGCATCGGCGATGACAGGCATCAGCGCTCCACGAGCTCCGACCCAACCCCAGTTCCAGATCTGGGTCTCCCCAGGTGCGATCGTGATGATCGGATTCATCTGACCGTTGATGAGCTTCTGCCAACCCTCCGTGTAGTTGGTTCCCTCCTTGTTGCCTGTTTGGAGTTGGAAGAATTGGAATTTACCGGCCGAATTGGTCTGCAGATTGACCTCCGAGAAGGCCATATTGACCTCCTTAAGCTTCCCCTTGTACGCAGGAAAGGCATCAAGGGGATCACCCACCATGATGAAGCCTGCAAGCCCCCCCTGCACCTGATCCTTGGTGTAGAGATCGGGATGGGTGTGGTACCAGTTCAGTCCAACACTGTTCAGGAAACTCTTGATCGGGAATGAAACATTATTCAGCGAGAGGGGGGCGTCCAGAATATAGACATTGTCTCCAGTGCTCAGATCAGGAGCATGCGATCCATGGTAGTGGAAGCTGGTGGTGAAGACGGCGTCGTTCGTGTCAAAATTCGTCCCCATGTAGTTGTACTGGTGGACCTTGATCGTATCGCCGGGCTGGATCTGCAGCATCGTTCCCGGGAAGCCTTTCCGATAAGTGTTCCCGTAAGCAGACCACTGATAGGCAAATCCATACATTCCTGCATTGGTACCATTGCTGGTGACGTTGCTGCTGCCGGTTCCGCTGTAGACATCCATGAGACCATACTTGATCGGGTCACTGTTCGTCCCCGCAGAATACATGTTCACCGTGGCTTCAAGCACCCCATTCGTGCTCTTGATAATATCCATCGCCTGCAGATTGGTCTGCGTGTAGGGATAATTGGTCGGGAAGAGCACGTTGGAGGCCTGGGCCCAACCCGATCCGTGAGTTGCGGCAAAAGCCAGCGTGGTAAGAACTGCGCGAGAGAGGAGCTTTTTCATTGTTGTAGGGATTTAATCTTTGTTTGAAAACTCGCAACCGAAAGTCGACGAATCGCCTGAAATCGTCGACGAATCGTCTGAAATCCTTGTTGCCGGAGAATTTGCGCGCCGATTCAGGATTTTCTCCTAGTGAGGTAGAGAGTGATTTGCTCAGGCAACTCTCCGACTCCTGGCACGATAAGAGATGATCAGGGCCAACGCTCCGAGTCCGAAGAGAGCGTAGGTCGAGGGCTCGGGAACAGTGGAGGCCACACTGAGTTGTCCGGTTGCAACGCTGAACTGGTAGGTAGAGCCGTAGGTGTCGGTGCCTGTCCAAACGCCGGCATTATTGGTGAAGGAGATCGTGTCGCCGATGGCCGTCAGCGAGGTGAAGTTACCCGTTTCCGTGGCGCCATTGGTGAGATTGAAGAGGGTGAAGGTGTTCCCACCGACAGCAACAGGTGCATAGGTGGTCAGGTTGAGGGTCAATGTTCCCCCGTAGCTCAACGACCAACCGCTGAGATTGATGGAGGTGAAGTTATTAGTCGCGTTGATCAGGAAGGAGGTCGTTGCCCCTGATTGCAGGGTCAGCCCGTGGGTGAAGGTCAGGGCCCCCGAGCCACTCAACCCACCAGAGCCAGGGATCAGCGAACTGTTAGTAGCAATGTATGCACGCCCACCGATCGTGCCATTGCCGCCAAGAATGCCTCCGCCGGAGACATTTACGGTATTGGTACCCACGGCTGATCCTGTCGTGTTGTTGGCGAGGAGGGTGCCATTCGTGATGGTAGTGACTCCCGTGTAGCTGTTGCTGCCGGAGAGGATCGTGGTGCCGGAGCCGATCTGGGAGAGGGCCCCCGCTCCCGAAATCGTGTTAGTCACCGTGTAGAGATCACTCCGGTTGAAGGAGAGGGTGCCTGCATTAGAGACCGATCCCGATCCGAGGGTCCCATTGGTACCACCAGTTCCTATCTGCAGGGCATTGTTAGTGGTGATGATCGTGAGTCCCGAGTATCTGTTGCTACCGGCAAGGATAAGCGTTTCACCTGAACCCAGGATCGTGAGCGCCCCGGTTCCGCTGATGCTATTGGAGACTGTATCGGTTTGTAGATAACGCTTGAAGGCTAAGGTCGCGTTGTTGGTCACATTGCCAGTACCGAGAGATCCGTTGGTATCCAAATTTGCTCCAGTTCCCACCTGGAGGGTACCGCCACTGATCAGCGTCCCACCGCTGTAGGTCGTAATGGCCGCATCGATGATGGTCGTGCCGGTCCCCATCTGAATGAGCGCTCCGGTTCCTGTGATGCTGTTGCCAATACCTAAGGTGATATTCGTGGAGCTGTTGAGCGCGAGAACCGAGTTATTGGTGATGGCTCCAGTCCCGATCGCTCCATTGGCTCCCCCGTCGCCGATCTGGAGGGTACCACTCGAGATCATAGTCACCCCATAAGTGGCACCTGTAGCCGTTATGACGAGGGTTCCGGCACCCATCTGGGAGAGCACTCCGCCGCCTCCTCCGATAGAATTGGTAAGTGTCACGGAGTCGGCACGATTGAATGCCAAGATGCCACCACCGCTCAACGTGATCGCTCCACTTCCCACACTCCCAGTCGTCCCACCATTCCCGATCTGAAGCATCCCGTTGGTGACGGTAGTCGTACCCGTG
>WBXH01000073.1 GCA_008933015.1 Verrucomicrobiota bacterium
TCCAGCATGTTGCGCAGGGAGTGGGGTGTCGAGGCCATGACGGCATCGACATAGGCCTTGTAATCCTCGGGCTTGTTCGTGCGAACAAAGCTGTGGAAATTTTTGATGACCGGAGGAGTCACTGCATGGAGTTCTCCTCCCCGCCGGATTCGGTAGACGCCCGGATCACCGAGTTGAGGGCCGGTTGCTTCCTTGCCCCCCTCGATAGGTGCGGTTGCATAGGCGAGTTCGTGCCGGGTCAGTGACTCTCGGGCGATCTCTTCGAGACCAATTCCCTCGATCTGGGAGGGTGTGCCGGAGAAGCACTCCTCGATGAGCTTGGAGGAGATACCGGTGGCCTCGAAGATTTGTGCCCCGCGGTAGCTCCCGATGACGGAGATGCCCATCTTGGACATGATCTTCAGCAACCCGCTCTCGAGAGCCTTCTTATAGTTGAGTTGTGCCGCTGCAAAGCCGATCTCCACGGATCCTTTCTCCAGCATTTCCCGGATCGTCTCAATCGCGAGGTAGGGATTGATCGCACTGGCTCCGTACCCGATCAGGCAGGCCATCTGATGGACATCCCTTGCCTCTCCCGTCTCGCAGACTAAGCTGACGCGCATCCGCTTGCCTGCTCGACGAAGGTGGTGATGGACGGCTCCCACGGCCAAAAGAGCGGGAATAGCCAGATTGTCGTGATCGACTCCCTTGTCACTCAGTATCAGGATTCGTGTCCCCTCATCGACCGACTGCTCGGCGGCTTGGCATAGTTCACGGATTGCAGGAGCCAGTCCTGATGCGGCCGTGGAAGCCCTCCAGAGGGTCGATAAGGTTGAGCTTTTGTGTTCCCCGCCAACCTTGCGGACAGCCTCAAGCTCTTCGTTAAAAAGAATGGGAGAGTCCAGCGTGAGCTGAGCGGCGTGTTCCGGCGTCTCGGAGAGGAGGTTGCGTCTCCACCCAAGAGTTGTGAAGAGGGACATAACCAACCTCTCACGGATCGGGTCGATCGGAGGATTGGTGACTTGGGCAAAGAGTTGATTAAAGTACGTGTAGAGAAGACGCGGACGGATGGAGAGGACGGCGAGCGGCGTATCATCTCCCATCGAACCCACGGCCTCGGCCCCATCCTTGATCATCGGCTTGAAGATCATGTCGAGTTCCTCGTTCGTATAGCCGAATGAGATCTGTCGCTGGGTCAGGTCCAGGATATCCAGATCGCCAGAGGGGGCCGTGAGCTGGTCCGCCTTAAAGGGGGGGATGGCGAGGCAGTGCTCGTCGAGCATCTTGCGGTAGTTTTGACGTGAGGCAAGCTGGCTTTTGATGGTCTTGTCCCGAAGAAGGACTCCCGTTGCCGTGTCGATGGCGATCATTTCACCCGGCGCGAGGCGTCCCTTTTCTAGGATGGTTTCCTGCTCCAACCCATCGACGCCCATTTCTGAGCCGAGGCTGAAGATTCCATCTTCAGTGATCTGGTAGCGTGCTGGCCTCAGTCCGTTGCGATCTAGGCAGGCACCGATCGTGATCCCATCCGTGAAGACAAGAGCAGCCGGACCATCCCATGGCTCGCAGAGACAGGTGTGGTACTCGTAGAAGGCCGCGAGTTCCGGAGTGATCTCCTTGTCCCCCCTCCAAGCTGGGGGAACAAGCATTGTCATCGAGTGCAGAATGGAGCGTCCCGACATAGTCAGGATCTCAAGGACGTTATCAAGGCTGGCCGAATCTGATCCGCCGGGCTGGATGATCGGCTTGAGAAGATCGATATCTGAACCCCAGAAATCAGAGTTCAACTCCGACTCACGGGCTTGGGTCCAGTTGCGGTTGCCCCTGACGGTGTTGATTTCGCCATTGTGAGCCAGCATCCTGAAAGGATGGGCCAGGGGCCATGTCGGGAAGGTATTTGTGCTGTAGCGCTGATGGTAGACGCAGAGAGCTGTCTCGTATTCGGGATTTGAGAGGTCGGGGTAGAACTTCTCCAACGAGGAAGAGACCAGTAGCCCCTTATAAACGATCATCCGGTGAGAGAAGGAGGGGATGTAGAATCCCTCGATCTTGTCGGCGGCAACGCGGTCCTCGATTTCGTTGCGTGCCAGGAAGAGTCTGCGCTCGTAGTCCTCATCGGACATCCCTTCGATGCGACCGACCAGCACCTGCTCCATGTGGGGAAGAGTCAGCAGTGCCTTGGTACCCAGGATTTGTTTGTTCGTGGGAACCTCCCTCCAACCGAAGAGATAGAGGCCGCGCTTCTCGATGACTTCTTCGCTGATCGCTTTGGCTCTGGCCAGAGCATAGTCGTTGTCGTTCGGGAGATACATGACGCCGACTCCAAGGTCGGTGTCACTGTAAAGGGACTTTCCCCAGCCCTCGATGACAGGGCGAAAAAGCTTGTAGGGAATCTGTGTCGAGATGCCCGCGCCGTCGCCAGTTCTGGCGTCGGCATCGAGAGCGCCCCGGTGCATGAGATTACAGATGGAACGAAGTCCGATCCGAAGAATCTCATTCGAGCGCTCACCACTGATCTTGGCCACCATTCCGACGCCGCAGGCATCTTTCTCGAAGGCCGGATCATAGAGGGAGGTTCTACTCTGATGGTGGGGCAGGGAATGGTTCATGGGAGTGGACGATTGGGATGGCAGGTTGAAGAAAGGGAGTTGATGGATGAAAATGGGAGGTCGAGCGGGTTGAGCCAGCGCGAACCTCATATTGTCATCGAGGTGACCCCTTCTCGCAAGCAAATGGCGTTCCAGATAGGAATTTTTATTTTCAGGAAATCACGGCAGAGTCATTTGGGAACTCATCCCTTCACATCCATCGACTTTCTCTCTTTTATGGAGAGTCGATGAGTGCTTTTTCCCCGTTGCAAGCCAAACGATCTGACGCCGACAGGAACTGGCGGATTTTTCTCTGGTTTCGGGTTCTCTTCTCGGCGCGCTTTTACTACCCCGTCATGGCGGTCCTCTTTCTAGATCTCGGATTGACGGCCATCCAGTACACCCTGCTCAACGTGGCTTGGGCCGCGGCAAGCCTTCTTTCGGATATCCCCGCGGGGGTGATGGCTGACCGGATTGGGCGCAAACCGCTTCTGGTGGTAGCGGGTTGCTGCATGATCGGGGAGATGGTGATTCTCTGTGTTGCTCCCCACAATGGGGGGACGGTGCTTTTTTTCTTCTGTCTGGCAAACAGGATCCTGAGCGGATTGGCTGAGGGGGCGGCGAGCGGTGCGGATGAGGCGATTGTTTTTGATTCCCTGGCTGAAAGTGGTCGTGAGGGAGAGTGGCATCACGTGATGGAAGAGTTGACCCGTTGGCAATCGGTGAGCTTTGTCATCGTGATGCTGATTGGCGGTGCCGTTTACGCACCCGGTTTTGTCAATGGGGCGCTTGCCCTCGTAGGGGTTCATGCACATTTGAATCAAGAGATGACCCTTCGGTTTCCCCTCGTCTTGACGCTTGTCAGCGCTGTGGCTGTTCTGCTTTTGGCTATGAATTTTCGGGAGCCATTGAGACCGCAACCCCACTCCTTGGAAGATGCCGAGGGGCATCGTGCCTCCTCCCCCTTCGGCGCCTATAGCTTCACGCTCCAAGCGGGGCGCTGGTTATTGGGGAACCCAGTGGCACTCTTTGTGGTCTGTGCCGGGTTTGTTCTGGATTGTGTGGTCAGACTCTTCCTTGTTTTCAGCACCTCCTATTTTCGATTGATCGAAATCCCAGAAATTGCTTTTGGTGTTCTCGGCGCCGCAATGGGAGGTATCGGGCTCATCGTCTCACCATGGATCCGCAGGATGGTCACGACCCGAAGCATCGGCACCAGTTTTGCCATCATGACCGGAGTGGTCTTTGTGGGACTCGTGGGGGTGGCGCTACACCCGCCCTACTGGGGCATCCTATTCGGTTACCTCCTCTGGGGCGCCATGACGATGATCGGTTTCAGCGTCTCGACCTATCTGAACCAGTTGGTTGATTCGCATCACCGGGCGACCGTTCTTTCCTTCAAGGGGGTGACCGTCAACCTTGCCTATGCCGGCATCAGCCTGCTCTTTGCCTTGGCACTTCGCATGGTTCCGGGGGCAGATGCTCAGGAACAACTCGGCCACGCCTTTGGATTCCTCCCATTCTGGCTGCTGTTGACCTGCGGCATCCTCGTCTTTGCCTTCAGGAAGCATCTCCGACTCCTCACCAACCGCGCTCCTGAATCAGGGACATGATCCTTGCCTTCCACAAACCCTACGGCGTTCTCTCGCAGTTCTCTCCCGATGGCTCCCTGAACCGGACGTTGGCGGAGTTTGGTTTTCCCAAGGGAGTGTACCCCCTCGGACGACTCGATGCAGATTCCGAGGGACTGCTTCTGCTCAGTGATGAGGCCGGTCTCAACACCCGCCTGCTTGATCCCAAGTTTGGCCATACCCGATGCTATTGGGCACAGGTCGAGAGAATCCCCACGGGGGAGGTTCTTGAAACATTGGCCGCGGGGATCTCCATTCAGGATCAGAAGACCAAACTCAAAACGAAAACCCGTTCCTGCCGGGCTTGGCTGCTTGATCCTCAGCCTGATATTCCGCCACGCGATCCACCGATCCGTCTCCGCAAGAGCGTTCCCGATTGCTGGGTCGGCCTTGAACTCACCGAGGGGAAAAACCGCCAAGTTCGGCGGATGACCGCGGCGATCGGGCACCCGACCCTCCGCCTGATCCGAGTGACCATCGGCAACTTTGCACTTGGCGAACTTGCCTCGGGAACATGGAGGGAGTGCAATGTCGAGGAACGACTCAAAATCCTTGCGCAGACATGAAGCGTTACCTCCCCATCATCTTTTTTCTCTCCTTACACCTCCCTGCACTCAACGCAACCGAGCAAAACGCACCGGAATATCTTTTCCATCCCGAGAGGGCCTTCTTGCTTCCCTCTGGTCAAAACGGTGATCAGCAAGTTGCCTCTAAGAGTCTTTCGGCCTCTCCCTCCCTGAGGGTTGCGGCA
>WBXH01000074.1 GCA_008933015.1 Verrucomicrobiota bacterium
ATCTGCACGGCTCAGGTTCTGCTGGCCGTGATCGCTTCCATGTACGCCGTTTATCACGGTCCAAAGGGACTTCGCGAGATTGCAGAGAAGATTCATCTTCATGCCTTGAAACTTGCCGCCACCCTGGCCAAAGCAGGCTGGTCCGTGGCAGGCGCCCCGTTCTTCGATACCGTCCGGGTCAATGTCACGCCGGCGGATTCGGCCTCCTTGCGCTCCCGTGCCGAGAAGGTTGGCATCAATCTCCGCTTCATGGGAGATCATGCCGTGACAATCTCCCTTGATGAGACTTCCGTAAGCATCGATCACCTCGTTGAGTTCTTTGGCAAAGGTTCCGGGGTTATCGGAAATAATCCGATTTCCTGGCAGATGCCCGATGATCTGCGTCGCTCCTCCGAATTTCTTACACATCCCGTTTTCAATACCCACCACACCGAGACTGAGATGCTCCGCTATCTTCGTCGTCTTGAGGCCAAGGATCTCTCCCTCACGACCTCGATGATCCCCCTCGGATCCTGCACGATGAAGCTGAATGCCACAGCCGAGATGCTGCCTGTGACCTGGGAACATATCGGTTCGCTCCACCCGTTCGTGCCTCCTTCCCAGACGCAGGGGTACGCAATCATCTTCCGTCAACTGGCGCAGTGGCTCTCCGAGATCACCGGATTCCACTCCGTCTCCCTCCAACCGAATGCAGGTTCTCAGGGTGAATATGCGGGATTGCTTGTGATCCGGGCCTATCACCGTTCCCGAGGCGATCACCATCGCAAGGTCTGTCTGATCCCCCTATCCGCCCACGGGACCAACCCGGCCAGTGCGGCGATGGTTGGTATGGAAATCGTCGGGGTTGCCTGCGACGATGAGGGGAATGTCGATGTGAATGATCTGAAGAGCAAGGTCGAGCTCCATCGCGACCGGCTTGCCGCACTCATGGTGACCTATCCCTCCACGCACGGAGTCTTTGAGTCACGGATCAAGGAAATCTGCACAATGGTTCACGAGGCGGGCGGTCAGGTCTACATGGACGGGGCCAACATGAACGCACAGGTGGGACTCTGCAGTCCCGGTGATATCGGTGCCGACGTCTGCCATCTGAATCTCCACAAGACTTTCTGTATCCCTCATGGAGGAGGAGGTCCTGGTGTGGGACCGATCGGTGTTGCCGAGCACCTTGCACCCTTCCTTCCCGGACACTCCGTGATCCCAACGGGTGGATCCCAGGCGGTGACCGAGGTCAGTGCGGCTCCCTGGGGGAGTGCCAGCATTTGTGTGATCAGCTGGATGTATCTTCGCATGATGGGACCTGACGGCCTCGCCATGGCTAGTGCGATTGCCATCCTGAACGCCAACTACATGGCCAAGCGCTTGGAGTCATTCTTCCCGATCCTTTACAAGGGTGCCAACGGAACCGTTGCCCATGAGTGCATCCTCGATCTGCGTGAGTGGAAGACGCGTGCCGGGGTTGAGGTGGAGGATGTGGCCAAGCGCTTGATGGATTACGGATTCCATGCACCGACCATGAGTTGGCCAGTCCCTGGAACACTGATGATTGAGCCGACCGAGAGCGAATCTAAGGAGGAGATGGACCGTTTCTGCGATGCCATGATTGCAATCCATGCTGAACTCATTGCCATCGAAAAGGGTACACTCGATCAAGCCGACAATCCCCTCAAGCGTTCCCCTCACACAGCCCGCACAGTCACTGCCGATGATTGGGCAAGACCCTATTCGCGCACACAGGCCGCCTATCCGGCTCCCTGGCTGAAGAACCACAAGTTCTGGCCCTCTGTCTCACGGGTGGACAATGTCTACGGAGACCGCAACATCTTCTGCAGTTGCTTGCCTGTAGGGCAGGAGTCGCAAGAGGAAGACTAAGAGCAATCTTTGGGTGTGAGACTCTAGACTACGCCAAGAGAGACCTAGCCCCTAAAAGGGGAAAGACTTGGCCTGAAACTTCCGGAGGAGAGGTTGATGCTCTGCAAGGGTTTCCGGGGAGAGGTAGTCGATAAAGAGGATTCCGTGCAGATGGTCAACCTCATGCTGGGCGGCTCGTGAAAGAAGTCCCTCTGCCTCAAAGTCGAGCGTGCTCCCGTCGATATCCTGACACACGACACGGACCCGGGCGGGACGCTCTACCTCGTTGTGGAGACCCGGCATACTGAGGCAACCTTCGGTCTCAATGGTTCTCTCGTCGCCCACAGCGTGGATTTCGGGATTGATCATCACTAGCGGCATGAGAGACCCGACCTCAATCTCCCTGCCACCAACCCAGGCACGACTGGGACGATCCTCAAAGGCCGGCATGACATCGATCACCGCGAGTTGGACCGAGCGCCCGACCTGATGGGCGGCAAGGCCGCAGCCATCCTCCTCGTACATGGTCTCGATCATTTCCTCTGCCAGTGTAAGGATGGACTCGTCGATCTTTTCGATTTTCCGTCCCTTGCTACGCAGGGCAGGGTGACCGTACTTCACCACTTCCAGAGGTTTGGTAGTGGCTTTCTTATCTTTTTTTTGGCGACTCATGACCTTGTTTCTCGGAAAAAGTCTTTATTTGGCAATCGGCTTTGCCACGGCGGGGACATTCTTGATTCCTGCTTCCTGCAATGCATCCAGTACGGAAACCACGGTGCCGAAGGGGGCCTCTTTGTCGGCCTGCATGGTGATGGAGCATCCGGGATTGGCCTTCTGTAGGGACTTGATGGCTGCAGGGATTCCAGCGGGTGTGACCGGTTTGCCATCAAGGGTGATCTGATCGGATCCCTTGATCTGGAGGATGACGGCTTTCTTCGGTTGCGAAGCAGTCGTTGTGGCGCTCTTCGATTCCGGAAGGTTAATCTGAAGCTGGGGCAGTCGATCTTTGAAGGTGGTCGTGACAATGAAAAAAATCAACAGGATCGCCAGAATGTCGATCAGTGAAACGACTGTGATCGAGGGCATCTTCCTTCGCTTGGTGTAAAATCGCATGAGAGCTAAGATGCGTTATCGGGCCGAAATAGGCTCCATTAAAATGGTGGCGGGGGTAGGATTTGAACCTACGACCTTCAGGTTATGAGCCTGACGAGCTACCGGGCTGCTCCACCCCGCGTCAATAATTTCAATTTATCACACAACCTGCCCGCGGCAAGTCTTTATACCAGAGCCTTCCAGGGAACTATCGCAGGCCGATCGCTTTTCTGAGCCTATCCATGACAGGGGCCGCGATTTCAGTGGCGCGCTTGGCGCCCTCGTTGAGGATGTGATCAACTTCGCCAGGATCGGAGGCGATGCGCACACGCTCGGCCCTCATGGGGGCGAAGTATTCCCAGACTCCGGCGAAAAGGCGTTTCTTGAAGTCTCCGTATCCTTTTCCTCCAGCGAGAAAATCAGTCTCCATATCGGCGTAATCGGTGGATGAGGCGACATGTCGATAGATGCCCAGGATCGCAGATCCCTCGACTGGCTTCGGGGATTCGACGGGAGTTGAGTCGGTCTGTATCGCCATGATCTTTTTTCTGAGTGGGGCCTCTTCCAAAAAGAGCTCCACGGTGTTTCCGTAACTCTTGCTCATTTTGGCCCCATCGGTCCCGGGAATGGCTGCCGATTCATCACGGATCATGGACTGGGGCAGTTTGAAAATATCCCCGTAGAGTTCATTGATCTTCACCGCGATGTCACGGGTCACTTCGAGGTGTTGTTTTTGGTCACGTCCCACCGGGACGACATCGCTGTCGTAGGCAAGGATGTCTGCAGCCATAAGAACAGGGTAAGAGAAGAGGCCGAGTGATGCATGGAGGCCCTTGGCGAGCTTGTCTTTGTAAGAGTGACAGCGTTCCAGCAGACCCATGGGAGTAACGGTTGAGAGGATCCAGGAGAGTTCCGGAATGCAGGTGATGTCGCTCTGGCGAAAGAGGCATGCTTTCTTCGGATCAAGCCCACAGGCAAGGAAGTCAATGGCGATTTCGCGGGTGTTGTGCCGAAGCGCCTCGGCATCACGAACCGTGGTGAGTGCGTGAAGGTCGGCGATGAAGTAGAGGGCTTCCCCCTTTTCCTGCAACTCGATGGCAGACTTCATCATGCCGAAGTAATTGCCCAGGTGGGGAAGTCCCGTTGGTTGGATGCCGGAGAGTATGCGCATGGGGAAAAGTGAAAAGTGAAAGGTGGAAAAGTGAAAGGTGGAAAAGTGAGTAAAGGACGAGGGAACGGTTACCGAAGATGCTCGATTACCTTCGCCATTGGCGATCCCCGACTAATACACCAGCTTGCGGTGAATCCAGATGCTCTGGAGAAGGCCGAGGCAGGCCATCGTGATCAGAAGAAAGGATCCGCCGTAGCTGACCAAGGGAAGGGGGAGTCCGGTGATCGGCGTCACGGCGACCGTCATGCCGATGTTCATGAAGACGTGGGTGAAGAGTAACATGACAATTCCGACGGACAGCAGTCTTCCCAGCTGATCCTCGGCCTGAGAAGCTATATAAAGTCCGCTGAGCAACAGTAACGCAAAGGATGAGATGAGAAGTATGGCGCCGATGAAGCCGTGTTGCTCCCCGAAGACCGAGTAGATGAAGTCAGTATGAACGATGGTACTGGGGAGATAGCCCAACTCGTTGAGCGTGTTGTGGGCCTTGAATCCCTTACCCCAAAAACCGGCGCTTCCTATGGCGTTGAGCGATTGGTTGATTGTCCATCCCGCGCCGCGCGGGTCGAGGGAGGGATCAAGGAAGATCAGGATGCGATCCTTTTGGTAAGGTTTTAGGCCGAAGTTGACCACGAGTGGAATCAGGGCAACGCCGAGCAGAAAAAGTGTCACCAGATAACGAACC
>WBXH01000075.1 GCA_008933015.1 Verrucomicrobiota bacterium
AGTGCAGCCAGTTCGGCGATCGTTGGCGTGGGCTCAAACTTCAAGACCAGTGCGTTCTTTGTGTCCCTAACGTAGGGCACAACGCGTTGGTTGCGACCCTGAGTAGTGGCGTCCTCAGCATCTGTATCCTCTTCTTTATTTGAGGCCCAGATTCCCCTTTCAAGATCCAGCATGAAACCTGGGGGCTGGGTGGACTGCCGTGATGCCCACCCGATATTGATTCTAAATAGATCCGTTGCGTCACCATAGCTGATTTTCAGCATTCTACTGCCTTCAGCATATACCTCTGCATCTTTACGATCCTGCTGTCCCCCTACTTCCGGGAATCTGTACGAGGTTAGGATCTTGTACCCCAAGCGTCTCCGCTCTTCCTCATCGCAGGTAATTTTCTGGGCAAGCTTAAGGCTGACGTTCTGAAGGTGAACAAGGCTTTCGATCTTGCTGCTATCCTCAAGTGCCGAACCACATCGGTCACATACTTCGGCAAGATTTCTCCCGCTTTCTTCAAGGTGAGCAAATCCACAGTCAGGACAGCGCTTCATGATCGCCGTCGGTAAATCGTGAGTCGCCTCTACTTCGGAAGACCCAAAATCGAGGTTGACTCGGTCGACCCGATATCTGGATCCCTCGTGATAAACCAAGGCCCTTGGCCCGAATTCGGAAATGGCAAGGAAGCGAGGCCGGGAAATGTACTCGTCGCGACCACCTCGTCTGCTTCGGCGTCGTGCCGGAACAAATGCCGAAAGGGGTAACCTAGGGAAATTATATCCGGGCAAAAATCCCTCTGCTGCAAAATACCGGTAGGAATAAAAGTCCCCTTCAAAAATTCCCTCCGCCTCAGTTAGAAGTCGAATCTGACTTTCAGCCTGAGCACGAAGTCTTCTTGATGCATCCCTCTCCCTTTCAGGGCGTGTATGGTCACCGATGATTTTATGATGAAGCTCTCTTTGACGTTCGGCGGAACGGTAAAGCGACCTCCATCGCTCGGCTGCTTCGTGGAAGGATCTTTCCACCTGATCCAGAACTTCTCTTGCCCAGTTTTCATGGTACCAGGCCGCTGATTCAAGTAGTGGAGCGATACCTTTAAGCAATTCATCGGCTTTGGCTAAAGCTTTGGATCTATGTGCTGCGTTCTGAAACTTGACGGTAAGTTCAGTCTTAATTGGCAGCGGCAACTTTCCAGCTGCTGGAGTCAGGTCCAGCACAGCATTAAGGGTTTTTCCTAGATCAGGTTTTACTACCTCCATCCAAATCGCATGTACGTGAGCACGTAAAAGATCCCTATTCCGAATGTCGATCCTTGGGGGAGTAACTGCCCCTGCCACCATTTTATTAGGCTCACGGAAATAGAACTGATCATGAGGACTGCGGCCGGCGCAGTAGGTAAAGACAAGAGCTGGCTGGCCACCTCTTCCTGCACGCCCACTTCGTTGCGCATAGTTTGCAGGAGTGGGAGGGACGTTACGTAGATTCACTACATTCAGTTGAGCTATGTCCACGCCGAGTTCCATCGTTGGCGAACAGAAAAGCAATGGAAGATCCCCGGATCTAAACCTCTCCTCTCTGTCTTCACGGTCTTCCGAAGCTACCTGGGCTGTGTGCTCGCGAGCTTCAAGAAGGCATTTGAGGCCTACAAAGTTTCGGTAGCAGGCGAGGAAATATTGGTTAACCTCCGGCTGGATTTCTCCAATCTCAAGCATCCGCAGTTTATCCGCTGGACGTTGCGTGCCATCACCCGGCAGCCACCTTAGCGCATCTGCATTGATCTGATACCCAGGCTCCCCGCTTTCTCCATCACCACTGACCTGTTCAACAATACCGTATCTTTTCAGAGCTAGGAGTAGAAACCCGATGATCCTATCGAGTTCATCTCGGGATAGTCGTTGGTCAGCTTGGAGATGGGGGAGTAACCTCCGCTTCAACAGTTTTCCAAAACCACCATATGAAGAGATGAAGTGGCCGTATTCCTGCCCACGCTTAGGGCGAGGGAAGGTAATAGTCGATTGAACCAACTCCTTGAGATCAGAAAGATACCAGACAGTATCTTCACGAAGTCGTGGATTTGTCTCCTGAATCAAATCTAGCTGGCGTCTTTTTTCCAGCACCTCAACTTTCACTGAAAGTGCACGACGCATAACATCAAGCAGCGTTCTCAGTAATTCCTCACGCACATCCGCCGGTGCTACTCGTAGCGCCTCGGGAGTTTCAAAGGGTTCGGATTGCTCTCTTCCATTTCGGCGATGTAATCCAGAGGTCCACACCTCAGCGTCATCAAGTAAGGAGTCTTTTCCTGAAAGTCCGTCGTAATCGAATCGAAGCAGTCCGCAGTCCTCAAGATTTGGAGCTGTAACCCGCCAACCGCGCTGCAGATCACGGTACAGGTAATAGTCGAGAACCTTCCTGAAAGCAGCATTCGTAGTATCTACTGCAGGCCCTCTGACATCGGGATCAGAAGCATACTCTTCAAATCCGAGTCCCATCGACTCGAACACAGCGCGTGAAAGCGATCCGTGGTTAAGTCCTGTTGCACCGATCTTGGCAGTGGCTTTATGCAGGGCAGATCGGAGAAGGGCTACCTGGGCGAAATCATTAAAGTGACCTGCTTGAAGTGACGCGTCCTGACGGTTGTCGGTAAAGCTAAGCAGCTTTCTGGCTTTCTTCTCAAGAAGTTGATCCCTTTGAAGCTCAATGAGAGATCGAATGGCAAGGATGGTGGTTGCAGTGCTCCTGTTATCTACACCAAGGGTGGCAAGCTTGCTTCGCTCTGACTTTTGGTTCTTTGCGTAAACAACCCCGCAAGCGGGATCCAAACAGAACTGGAACTGACCTGGTATAATTGAGGCTTGGATTCCGTGACCATCGGATACGACCCTTCCTTGTGGGGTTACAAATACAGCCTCTGGAAGATCCCTACGTCTAGCTGGAATAACGCGCTCTACGCCATTGAAGTTCTCTTTAAAAGTTTCGGGCAGTCTTTTAAGAAGCTCCGAGCCTTCTACGCGAGGCCAAGGAGATGCTTGCGAAAGATACAGATAACCCTCACCTAATCCGTCATCGTCTTCGCTGCGCCTATCCTCTCTAGCAAGCAACTGCGTGCCGCTTTCATCTGTAACGGACTTAATCCGATAATAAGCTGTTCCGCATTGGCGACAAAAGACCAATGGGAAGAGAGGCTTTTCCGGATGGCCTGGCACTGAAACTTTTTTTGCTATCTCCAAATGGCGCTCATCCTCAGGCTCAAGGGACGTCCAGACTGTATCACCACGCGTAAAGAACTGGTGGAGTCGGAATGCAAAAATAGGAAATCTGCTGGAGGCACTTGCTCTCATCTTTTCATCGGCGCCTTGAATCAGGTAATTACGCAGTGTTATAGCGCACTCGGTTGCTTTTGTGCCAGTAAGTGAAGCCAATTCTTGGGAAGCGCTCGGAAGTCCCTGCAGCGGATCTCCTGATATCCTGCGCGGAGTTTGACGGATTAACCTTCCGTTTTCCTGCTCCGAGCAGATGCCAAAGGTGCTCTCAATCCATGATGAAAGTGGATGGGCTTTGAATTCACCGAATTCGGTTGGCGGCGCAACCTCCGATACTATTGCATCACGAAGTACTGAAACAGTTCCTGCATCTTTAAAAGTGATTTCAGGGGTGGATCGCTCCAGCGTCTCGCCGATTACTTGTGATGAGTCAAATGGGACTCCAAAAAGGGTAGCGGCAACATTGGCAACCGCCATCTTCTGTTCTTCAGTTGTTCCCCCGCTGGCCATCGTTGCTGATGTGCCTATGCAGATCATTTCCCTAGCACCAAAAGCCATTCGGCACCGCCTTATCAAAAGAGCGACATCTGCTCCTTGCCTGCCTCGGTAAGTATGAAGCTCATCAAAGGCCAAAAACTTGAGGCCACTCATCGCCCTTACTATTTCGCGATCTTCATGACGAGTGAGCATCAACTCCAGCATCATGTAGTTGGTCAGTAAAATATCCGGAGGGTTACTCCGGATCTTTTCTCTCTCATCACCCTTTTCCTGTCCTGTGTATCTTGCAAATCTGACGGGTGATGATCCCTCCGGGTATCCCTTTTCTAAAAACTTTTTGAGTTCCTCATTCTGACTATTGGCCAGAGCATTCATGGGATAAACAACTACCGCCTGAATGCCCCTGCCAGATCCGTTTCTGAGGATATGGTCAACAATAGGAATGATGTAGGTGAGGCTCTTTCCTGAACCTGTTCCACTGGTCAGGACATAAGATTTGTCCTCTTTCGCTTTCAGGATCGCCTCGCTTTGGTGTTTGTGGAGTGAAAGCGGCTGGCCCGAGTGATCTCTATCGGATTTATCAATACGGAATATCTTGGCGCACTCGGGATGAAGCACACCTTGGTCAACAAGCGCATCCACCCGTCCCCCAGACTGGAAAGTGGGGTTGAGTTGTAAAAGTGGTTCTGGCCAGAAAGAACCTGCAGAGAGTTTTCCAGAAACAAATTCATCAATCCGGGAGTCACCAATCTTGATGAAGCTCTTGGTATATTCTGCGTAGTCGTCTACGAGACGCTGGCGATGGTCAAAGACGTTCATTGGGGATCAGGAATCAATAACGGATTGCCCTACAGGTGACGAGCAGGGAATCCTGACAATTTTGCGCTGTAGATTCACCCATGCGTTTACGACTACTCACAGAGGCTCCTCATAAAACTCTTAGAACCTCTCCGAATGGTGGAGTGAAGTGTCTGCCA
>WBXH01000076.1 GCA_008933015.1 Verrucomicrobiota bacterium
AATCTGGGGTCATGGGAGTGTGTGCCTTCATCAAACTTGGGCAAATCAAGAAACCGTACTCGAATAGGGGTTTTCCCAGATGGCTTTCTCTCTGATGCTAAGGGAGGACAATGGCAAGAGTTGCTCTTTCAACTATCTGAAAAGCCCCCGCGATTGCCAAGACTGCAGTAATTCCTGCATGATATGGGGGCAATGGTTTCAACAAGACGACGCTCATGGAATGAAGTGTATGGGGTTCTCCTCTTTTTCGGAGGATTCCTTCTCCTGCTGGCTCTTTGCTCTTTTGAGCCGAGGGATGTGTCCTCCTGGCTTCCTTATGCCAGGGGTCACTCCTCTCTTGTGCCTGTGAATTTTATCGGGAGGGTCGGTGCGAATATTGCGGGGTTGCTCTATTTCCTCTTCGGAGCTGCGTCCTACTTTGGGGCTGCCGCCTTGATCGGATTGGGGATTCTGATGTTTACGAAACAAGAGCTTCGACTCGGGATTCGTTTCGGCTGGGCTTTTGTTTTTGTTCTGAGTTGGTCAACGCTGTTGGATATCCAACATCTTGTGTTTCAAGATTGGAGACAAAAGTTTAACATCTTAGGCCCTGGAGGCTGGTTCGGACACCAGTTGGATATCGTGTTTGGCAGGAATGCTCTTGGTGCTATCGGCTCGGTTCTTATCTTCACGACACTTGCCTTGGTATGCCTTGTGCTGGTGACCGGATTTCACCCGATTTCGACGGCAAAAAGGGCTGCCATTGTTGGTTGGAAGCTTTTCTGCTTACTCGGCCCCATCATTAAAAACTTTCTGCCATTGCGGTCAGCAGCAGAGACCGAGCCCCAGGCGAAATCTGCCCGTGGTGGTAATCGCCGCCGTTCCACTCCAGTAGCCGAGGCAGCGAATGACGGTACGGAACCACTTCCCTCGGCAGAGACACCTCCTGATCTTCCCGCTCCGAAAATCATCGATGCCAGCGTGCCTGCACCAGCACGCAAGCCAACTCTTGCCGAAGTGATGGAGTCGAAATCAAAGGTGACGAAGAGGGGAAAAACATCAGTCGGCGCCGCACCGGAAGGAGGGCTGACGGGAGGCAGCTTTGAAGAGTACACGTTACCGGGGTTCGACCTCTTGGAAACCTATGATGATGAAGGTCACCAGCCCGCGGATCCAGCCGTGCTCCAAGGAGTGCAAAAGGTAATCCTTGAAACTTTAGCACAGTTTGACATCGAGGCCTCGCCCGGCGACATCACCAAGGGTCCGACCATCACACGTTATGAGGTCTATCCGGCCACTGGAGTACGCGTGGAACGCATCTCCGCCCTAGAGAAAAACCTGGCCCGTGCCACACGCGCCGAGCGCATTAACATACTTGCTCCTATTCCTGGCAAGGACACGGTCGGTATCGAGATCGCCAATTCAAGCAAGGTCAAGGTCAGTATCCGTGAACTCTTCGAGAGCGAGGCTTGGGAGTCCACAAAGGCAGCGCTTCCCCTTGCTCTTGGCAAGGATGTGTACGGGCATGCGATCATTGCCGATCTCGCCGCCATGCCCCACCTCCTGGTTGCGGGTGCGACCGGAAGCGGCAAGAGCGTCTGTATCAACTCCATCATCACGAGCCTGATTTTCAAACATACTCCGGAGACGTTGCGGTTCATCATGATTGACCCGAAGGTGGTTGAGATGCAGGTCTACAACGACCTGCCTCATCTCGTGACACCGGTCGTTACCGACCCCAAGAAAGTGCTCCTGGCTTTGCGGTGGGTGGTCGACGAGATGGAGAAGAGGTATGCAATTTTTGCCAAAGTGGGCGTGAAGAACATCCTAGGTTTTAATAATAGGCCCATCGCCGAGAAGGTATCGCCTCAGGAAGAATCTTTTGCCGTGCCTGTTGCTTTAGAATCTGAGGCCGGTTCCGCTGAAGGAAGTGGGGTTTTGGACGAGGGTGCTTCTCCCGAAGATTCACCCGTTCAGTCGGAGTTGCCCCGCAAACCTGACGATGACCTTATGATTCCCGACAAGATGCCCTTCATCGTTGTGATCGTTGATGAGTTGGCGGATCTCATGCAAACGGCTCCTGCTGATGTCGAGGGAGCCATCGCCCGTATCACCCAGAAGGCTCGTGCCGCCGGCATTCACATGATTGTGGCTACACAGACACCCCGTTCCAGTGTTGTCACCGGTGTCATTAAGGCCAATATTCCGTCGCGTATCGCCTTCCAAGTTGCCTCGGGTATCGATAGCCGAGTTATTTTGGATACTAATGGAGCGGAGCGTTTGCTTGGCAAGGGTGACATGCTCTATCTCCCACCAGGTAGCGCCAAGCTCACACGAGCGCAGGGAGTTTTGGTCACCGATGAGGAGATCCATAAGGTCGTTATAAATCTCTCGGCTCAAGGGAAGCCGCTATTCGAGCCCTCGATTTCCGCAAAACTTTCAGGGGCCATCATGCCCGAGGAGGATGTGACCGATGAGGAGGAGGAATTGATTGAAAAATGTCTTGAGATCATCAGGCAGGAGAAAAAAGCCTCCACATCGATGCTGCAGCGCCGCTTGAGACTCGGTTACACGCGTGCCGCTCGGGTTGTCGATATTCTTGAACAGCGTGGCATTCTCGGACCCAAAGACGGAGCCAAAGACCGGGAGATCATGATTGATCTTGATAGCTTGGACGACGAGGGTTTCATGCGTTGAGCCCATGAGTTTTTTTAACAATCATCCTCCAGTCCCTGCGCTCGGCCCGATGCTGCGCTCGGCCAGGGAAACCGCCGGCCTAACGCTTGAGGAGGTAGCCAAGCGGGCACGGCTTAATCCCAACGATTTGGAGTTACTGGAGAGGGATGATGTCAGAGGTGTTCAATCGTCCCGGCTCAAGGCTATCAGTTACGCCCGATCCCTTGGACTGAATCCCGCTGAGATCAGGGAATCCCTGCCAGCCTTGCCGGTGCTTGTGCCCCATGACAGCCGGTTTTTATCCAGTGAGGTTCCACGCCAACAGCCTATCTTTCTGTTATTGTTACAATTGTTCGGCTTTCTTGCCCCCATGGGGCGCGCCGTGCTCTATACTCTGGTCATCACCTCATTCTTCGCAACTTGGGGGATGATCCGTCAACTCTCCCGTGTACGTACCCTGCCATGGGCCGTTGCGAACAATTCACCACGAAGCATTTCTCAGCCATGAAACCAGACACTTCCATCCCAACTGCCACAAAATCCCGCAAGATCGGTCTGATCAGCCTTGGATGTGCCAAGAACCTTGTCGATGCCGAGATTCTGCTGGGAGATGCTAAGCGTCACGGGTACGAGCTCACGAACGAGACCGACGAGGCCGACGTGGTCCTAGTCAATACGTGCGGATTCATCGATCCGGCAAAGGAGGAAAGTATCGGGGCAATCCTTGAGGCTCACCGCCGCCGCCTGCATGGTGCCAAATCAGGACAGAAGCTTGTTGTCGGGGGGTGTCTCTCACAACGTTATTCCACGGATCTGGCGGTTCAGCTTCCCGAGGTGGATGCTTTTCTTGGTCTTGATGAGATTAAAAATGCGGGCTCGTTCTTCGATCGCCTGCTTGATGATGAGCGTGAGGATGGAGAAGGGGGGGCGATGGTGGAAGTCTCGCGCCGTGCCGCCTACATTCCAGACTATGACACACCTCGGGTCCGTCTGACTGCAGCCCACACCGCCTATGTGAAAATCGCAGAAGGGTGCAATCACCCCTGCTCCTTCTGCGTGATCCCACGCATGCGTGGGCGTCACCGTAGTCGCACCATCGAATCAGTGGTGAGGGAGGTTGAGGGACTTGTCGCCTCGGGCGTCAAGGAGATCAATCTTATCAGTCAGGACACGACCTATTACGGCATGGATCTCTGGGAGGAGAAGGCGGGGCCTCGACAGCCCGTCGATGAGGCCAGGGGCCCTGGTTTGCCAGCACTTCTTGATGCACTCGGCTCGATTCCCGGAGAGTTCTGGATCCGCCTTCTCTACACGCATCCTGCGCACTGGAGCGATGACATGATTGCTGCCATCGCCAGGAATCCAAAGGTGGCCCGTTATGTCGACATGCCGCTCCAGCATATCCATGACACCATGCTGGACTCAATGCGTCGTGAGACGGATCGGGGACATATTGAGCGTCTCATCGACAGGATGCGTGCCGGCATCCCGGGACTGACTATCAGAACAACCTTCATCGTCGGTTTCCCTGGCGAGTCTGAGGAGCATTTTACAAGTCTGCTTGAGTTCATGACCCAGAGACGATTCGAGCGACTGGGGGTGTTCAACTATTCCCGCGAGGAAGAATCCCGTGCTGCCAAACTTCCCGATCAGATCCATGGAGGGACAAAAAAACGCCGTCACCGTGAGGCGATGCTGGTTCAGCAGGAGATTGCAGCAGAGTTGGCGACGGAACAGGTGGGCAAGGAGATGACGGTGCTATCCGATACCTCCCTGCTGGGAAGAACCGAAGGGGATGCCCCTGATGTCGATTGTCGCGTTCATTTCACTCGACCTGTCGCCGCAGGGACCTTCCACCGCGTCAGGATCACGGGAACCAGGGGCTACGACCTTGAGGCGAAACCTCTCGAGGGTTGACGTCACCTCTCTGTGATGAAGTTTCCGTACTCGTTTCCACTGACGCGCTCTTTCTGTCTCTACCTGGGGCAGGTCGTTCTGCTTACGGGTGAGACGTTCACCTCGA
>WBXH01000077.1 GCA_008933015.1 Verrucomicrobiota bacterium
CGTCCACTACCAGATTACGAGACGAAAAAAATCGAGGTCAGCGCTCATCGCAGACGACTCAGCGTGAAACCCGGACTGACCTGCCTCTGGCAGATCAAGGGCAGAAGCTCCATCACAAGCTTTAAGGAATGGGTTAATCTTGACCTTGAATACATTGATCATGCCTCGTTAGCGCTCGATCTCTGGATTATTTTGAGAACAATTCCGGTGGTGATCTTCCGAAGCGGAGCCCATTAAAGGATCTGGAAATACTCCAGAAGAAATTCTCCGCGGAAAGGAGGGGCTGTTCTTGCCCCTCATCTCGGATCGCTCCATCTTCTTTCTGGATAAGGGGGCGATTTTCTTGTTTGCTTACTATTTAAGTTTTCCCCCAATGATACCTAACAGATCACATCTCCTGAGCGTCCTTGGGACAACTGTGATCGTGTTGATTTTTTTTGCGGTCACTCTTTCCTCCGCCAGCGCACAACTGAACACTGAGTTTCAGATCAGAAAGATCTCTCCGTCAATCATCTCGACCCCCACTCTGAATTACGTCACCGGGCCAGTGAAGCCATCTCGTTCGAAGAATTGGATGGAATTGGAGGTGACCTTTGAGTGGCACCCCCGTAGCTCGGTCGAAAAATTCGCGGATGACGTGATTGTAAACTATTATGTTCTGATGACAGAAAAGTCAGTGGATTCTCCTAACGGGACTTTGCTTACTGGGCAAGTGACACTCGTTTCCGTACCCGCAAAAACAAGCACGCCAAGGAGAACTGTCATGTACCTGAGTCACCGGACCATGCAGCACTTCTCGGGGGGGAAGGACCATTACAGCCCTCAATCCGTCCTAAACAACATTGGCGTGACCATCTCTTACCATGGCAAGGTTGTTGCCGAGAAGAGTCTGAACGGTTCAGGGGAGTGGTGGAAAAACTACCAACCTGTCACCGGCTACCTTGTCTCTAAGGAGATGAGTCCGTTCGCACCCCTCTTCTCTGACTACTACGAGGATGTGAAAAAACCTTAACTTTTCCGAGCACTGATTCCTTATAGAACGATACGCGATTCCCTTCTTACCACTCATGGCAAAACCAAAAAAAATCCTGGTTCTTGATCTCGGCATGCAGTCGCTGCGCCTTGCCGAGTTCTCCATCGACAAGAATGGTGAACTGACCCTCTCCCGTGGAGCTAGCAAGGATTTCCTGCTTGATCCCACCATGGAGCAGTCTCGACCCGAGCAAATCCGACTCTCCGTGCAGGAGATCTTGAAAAGCTGGGGCCTCAGAAGTGCGGATGTCTGCTGCATCCTTCCCGCTCACTCGGTCTTCACCAGAGTTGTGGCTCTCGAGATCCCGGGAGGCTCCGTGGGATCCAATGACCGGATTAAAGAGGTTATCAGTTTTGAGGCCCAGCAGAACATTCCCTTCCCACTGGATGAGGTCGCCTGGGATTACGTCATTATGGGAGAGACTGCATCGGGTGCTGTCAATGTCGTCTTTGTGGCCGTGAAGTCAGACCTGCTTGAATCCATCTGTCAGTCACTCCGTTCGGCAGGCCTGATCGTCGTCTCCGTGACCGCGGCTCCACTGGCGCTCTACGATGCCTTCCGCAACACCTATCCGGAGTGCGCCGAGAAGACCACGCTCCTGCTCGACATGGGGTCACGCACGACGAATCTCGTGATCGCAGGGCCCGGAACGTTCTTTGCACGGAGCATCCCTTCCGGGGGACTTGCTCTGACGGCCGCCATTGCCAAGGAATTGCATGCCGAACTGGAGGCTGCCGAGCAGCTTAAAGTCACTCGAGGAAGTGTCTCAGCAGGCGTAACGGCTGAACATCACTCTGATCAGCTTGATTCCAGCCTTGCACTCGTCGCACGTCGAGTCCTGCTGAAGACCCAGTCGGACATCAGCCGTTCCTTGAGTTTTTATCTCTCTACCCACGGCGGCCAGGGACCTTCCCAGATTCTCCTGACAGGCGGAATGGCGGGACTTCCAAACCTGAGAGAGTTCCTTACCGAGAGGTTCCAGCGTGAAGTTCACTTCTTCGACCCCTTGAGGACGCTGTCGGCCAAGGATCAGCCCTCAACGGTTACCTCCTTCATTGCGTCTCATTCCAACAACCTCGGCGAGCTTATCGGCGGGGCGCTCACCCTCTCCGGTGAAAGCTCTTACACGAAAGTTGAACTCCTTCCCCCTTCTCTACTGAAAAGGAGGGAGTTCTTCAAAAGACTCCCCTTCCTTTCCAGCGCAGCCGCCCTTTTCTTGGGAACAATGGCCGTCTGGTATGGTTACTTCTCCTACGAAGAGGGAGAGATCAGGGGGCTGACATCCGGACTCAGGGCCATCGTTGAGGGTGAGACACGCCTTGCATCCGGAATCAGGCAGGTCATGGAGAAAACGGAGTCCGTCCAGAAAACAGCATCGGACCTCCTCTCACTTATTGAACTCCGCTCCGCCTACCCGAATTTGCTCTCGGAACTGAGTGCCAAAATCCCTCAGCGCTATCTCTGGATGACAGAGATTCAACCTGTGGGGGATGCTCCGCAAAAAATTTCCGCCAAGAGTTCAGATCCCATCGTGGTCAAGGCACTGCTGGTCAAGGGACTCTATCTTGACAATCCCCGACAGGCGGCCGTCATTGATGATTTCGTAAACTCGCTTCAATCCTCGGATCTCTTCTCCGTGAATGAGAACGAGAAATCAAAAATTATCACCCAAAGGGGAAGCCCTAGCGGGGATCACTGGGCCTATCCTTTTGCGCTGAGAATACCACTCCGTAATCCCCTCACTTTCCTGCCATGACACGGATTAATTTTACCGCCTGGTTCGCCGAAAACAAACTCATCGCCACCCTTTCTGCGGTCTTCCTAACCGCTGTGGCCATCATGGGATATCTGACTTGGAGCGCCTGGGATGGTTATTCCACCGCACTGCAGGAGCAGGAGACGATGAACTCCAAACTCGTCGCCCTTGCCAAACCTGATCATCCGTTCCCCAATGATGCTAACCTGAAAAAGCTGAATGAAGCCCTTACAACGGATCAGTCAGACTTGAAAAAACTTCAGCAGGAACTTCTGAAGTATAGGATTCCCACATTCGCAGAACTAGAAAAAGCAAAGCCTCAGGATCGGCCTCAACTTTTCCAGGATGCGCTCAGGAGCGAAGTCACGAAGGCCAAGGCTACGGCTATTGCCTCAGCATCCACTCTGCCGGCCACTTTTTACCTGGGACTGGGAGAGTACGAAAACAGTGTTCCCAAGAGTGATGATGTGCTGATCTTGGCAAAACGACTGACCGTCCTTGATTGGGTGGCCGGAGCCCTTGTGAGCCAGAACGGAGTGCTGGTGGATAACTTCTCCCGTCTAGAGACCGAGTCTGCAGTAAAAACAGACTCATCAACATCGCCCTCAACAGGAGCCGCCGGATCGAAAAAAGGAGTCCCCTCTCCTACACCGGCCTCAGGAAACACGCAACGCACCAAAAATGGCGCAACCACTTCTTCCCCAACTCCAAGCGGGCCAATGGCCCCCTACTCGACAGTTGGCGGCATCCAGATCACCTTCCGCTGCTCTCAGGAGGCATTCAGGAATTTTGTGAATGTTATCACTGCCGCACCTTATTTTCTGATTATCGAAAACCTCCAGATCCAGAACACCACCAAGGAGGCCCCGAAGAGGAATGAGGCGCAACAGCAAGCACCCAAGTCCACCTCTGGCAAGCCTCTTGCGGCAAGCCGCCTTCACTTTGTGGTCGGGGGTCCGGATGAATTGTTGAACATTGCCATGAAGATTCGGATCCTTGAGTTTCCAGAAACAGCCCCCTCCAAAGCAGATAAGGTTGCCTCGGGAGTTCAAGCGCCGACAACTTCTGTTATCAACAAAGACAAAGGGACTGCCAAGTAAAGGGCCGATGAAAACTTTCCTCTCACTCTACTACGATCGTCTGCTGCTGGCACTTGCTGGTTTGACCATGCTGATCTCCACGATCGCCGTGATTTATCTCTGCCTGTCAGGAGCCCCAGCGCCTGACGCGACCACGGCTTCAAATGGTGGCGACAAACTTCTCGCTCCTCCATCAAGGGGAGCAACCGCTTTGGAGCGCCTTGGAAAGGCTCTGCCCTGGAACCCGCGAAACGATGGATCTTCACCCCTTGTCTCGCGTCCTTACATTCTGAAAGAGGGGAAACTGTTTGATCCTCTCGACGGCACGGAACCTCTCCACCCTCCTGTGCCGAATAAGTGGCTCATTGATCACCAACTGGACTACGCCGATGTAGATATCCTGACACGGGATCCTAAGGGGAAAGGCTTCACCATCTTGGAAGAGTTCACTGCAGGAACAGATCCTAACAATCCTCGTCAGTTCCCCCCGCTCTACACAAAACTGACTTACGCAGATGCCGATCTGAACAAGAACAACTATAGCTTTGATTTCCTCGGAGTCGATGACTCGGAAGGATTGAAAAAGTTTCAGCTTCGCCC
>WBXH01000078.1 GCA_008933015.1 Verrucomicrobiota bacterium
GATCGACACCGCCACTGAGGCTCACCGCAGTGCCGTAAAGTTCAGGATGTCGGAAAGCCAGATAGAGGGCCCCATGCCCTCCCATGCTGAAGCCCGCGATCGCACGTGATTCACGCCTGGGAAAGGTGCGGTAGCGCCTGTCGATGTCGGCAATGAGTTCTTTCGAGACAAAGGCCTCGTAGCGCCAAGGCGGATCTTCAGGACTATCGACATACCAACTTGAGAAGCCTCCGTCGGGACAGACAACGATGACTCCGTACTCCTCGGCAAGCTCCTTGATCGTAGTATTGGTGACCCAACTCTCATTGTTACCACCATAGCCATGAAGAAGGTAGAGCACGGGAAAGCGCCTATCCTCGCCTTTCTTATCAGCTTCCTTCTGATACGCATCGGGCAGGATTAACGTTGTTGGGACCTCCTTCTTCATCTCCTCACTCGGCACGGCGATCGTGGTCATCGTCGCGCTCCTGAGGGATGCGATCGCGACGAGGAAGGCTGCAATCAGGAAACAAGACTGGAAGATGGTAGGCCGGCGTCCTGAAATTTTCATCCGGTGAGAATGTATCAGGATGAAGGAAATCTGAAACTCACGAACTTAACTGCTTGAGAAGAAAAGGAGGGGCTGGAACCAGCAGTTTAGGCAATAGGTATTTTCTTCTTCATCAACTCCGCCAATTCCAGACCATGGCCACGACGCCGGAAACGGCTATCACTGAACCGATCACGGCTCGCCGGGAGGGTCTGGTTTTCTCGAATACGAAAGACATTATCATAACCGCAAGAGGCGTGGTGGCCACGATGGAAAGTACGATCGCACTCGGAGAGTCGCGCAAACCCCATTGGTAGAGAGCAACGCCAAGGACTGGCCCGGCTATGGCGTTGCCGATGATCCATGGCATCGCATGTCGCCACGGACGTTCAGGGTTCATGGAAGCAGGATTGCGCCAGCGGCGGATCAGACTCGAGAAGTAGGCCAGTAGTGCCACGCAAACGATACCCCCGATTAGCCGCTGATAAGCAGATGAAGGGCCATCCAACACAATTCCGATCTTCCGATCGACCAGAAAACCCTGTCGACTGATGACAGCTCCCCATGCCTGACCGAAGCTCCCGAGGACGGCAAAGAGCACACCTGAAATACGATGCCCGCGCGGAATAGCACTCTCACGCTCAGGTGCGATGGCAAGCGCAACACCAGCCAGGATCAACGCCGAACTCACCATTTGCGACGGCGCTATACGCGTGCCGATCCAGAGCCATTCGGTGACTGCTCCGATCGGCACAGCAAGGCACTGGACGATGAGGACGGTCAAGGGAGCGCCTAGTCGGGGAAGCGCCTCGAAAAGCGCGATATCGCCCATTCCGAATCCAAGGATGCCGCTCATAATAAAAAGTGTGAGCCCCGGACCACTAAGCCCATGGCCGAAGAGATGAGCCCAAAGTCCCAGCAAGAGAAGCGCAACGAGTTGACGGGAGAGATTGGCCAACTGCGGCCCTACCAGGCCGGTCGAGCGCCGGGCAAGAATCGCCGAAGCAGCAAAGCAAACCGTGGTAAGAATAGCGGCAATCATGGGTGGGAAGAATGAAGAGTGAAGGTCATCGAGAGTAGAGCCACTGCGTCAATCGAAGACATTTTCTTCTCTCTTAACTTCCCTGGTCTATACCTTTTTCCCGATCAGCAAGTTACGATGCTTCTCAAGACCTGTAAGCAATGCTGTATTCATTATACTGCCAGCGCAGAAGAACGCTGGCGGGGATGAAAATCGTAAGGGGACTAATCAATAGCTCCAACAGCTTCGCTCATCTCTCCCCTTATATATTCGCGATTCAGCATTGCGATCACGCTCGCCGGGACATTTGCAGGGCAGACAGCCTCGCAGGCGTAGTAGTTGGAGCAGTTGCCAAACCCTTCCTCCTGCATGGTGCGGACCATGTTGCGGGCGCGGCTCTTTCGCTCGGCCTGCCCCTGTGGAAGCAAGCCGAGGTGGGTGACCTTGGCACCGACGAAGAGCATCGGGGAGCTATTCGGGCAGGCAGCGGCACAAGCGCCACAACCGATACATGCTGCGGCATCCATGGCAGCATCGGCCACAGGTTTCGCAATGAGTGTCGTCGAAGCATCGGGCGCCCCTCCAGTATGCTCGCTGATGAACCCTCCAGACCGGATGATTCTGTCGTAGGCACTGCGATTCACCACCAGATCCTTCACGATCGGGAAGGCATCGACACGGTAGGGTTCGACGGTGATGGTCTGGCCATTCTCAAACTTCCTCATGTAGACCTGACAGGCAGCTCCACGACCCGGTCCCTGAGGGATACCATTGATGACCATG
The DNA here is from genome assembly GCA_008933015.1 of Verrucomicrobiota bacterium. Classification (GTDB taxonomy): domain Bacteria; phylum Verrucomicrobiota; class Verrucomicrobiia; order Chthoniobacterales; family UBA6821; genus UBA6821. The sequence continues at coordinate 2,334 of WBXH01000078.1, forward strand.
CTGCAGGTTCCACAAATCCCCTCGCGACAGTCGCTTTCGAAGGCGACGGGCTCTTTCCCCTCAATGGTGAGGCGGTTGTTCACGATATCAAGCATCTCAAGGAAGGAGCACTCGGAAGGGATCTCCTTGGCATCAATCTCGACAAAATCTCCCTCGCTCTCTTTTGACTTCTGCTTCCAGAGCCTGAGATGAAAATGCATGGTGCTCATGGTGTTGGTAATATCGCTCCTCGTTTACTTGTAGCTGCGGGTGGCAAGGTGGACGGCCTCGTAGTGGAGGGGCTCCCTGACGAGATCAGGGGCATTCCCTTCGCCTTGGAACATCCAGGCGTAAACCTCTGCAAATTTATCATCATGACGAAGAGCCTCACCCTCCGGGGTCTGGTGCTCCACGCGGAAGTGTCCTCCGCATGATTCCTCGCGGGTCAGGGCATCGATGCACATGAGTTCGCCAAACTCCAAGAAGTCGGCGACACGTCCGGCGCGCTCGAGCGATTGATTCAATTCGGCCCCCTCACCCGGAATCGCCACTTCCTTCCAAAAACGCTCGCGGAGAGCACGGATATCAACAATGGCTTTCTTGAGTCCTGCCTCGCTACGGGCCATACCACACTCGTCCCATATAATGAGTCCTAACTGGCGATGAAACTCATCAACCGGGACGTTACCCTTGACCGCTAGAAGTTTCTCAACGCGCGCTCTTACTTCTTCCTCGGTCTTCTTGAACTCGGGCATGTCGGTCGAGACCTTCTTGCCGAACTGGGTGGAAAGATACTCACCCAGCGTGTAGGGAATGACGAAGTAGCCGTCGGCCAGTCCCTGCATGAGGGCCGAGGCTCCTAGGCGATTGGCACCGTGATCGGAGAAGTTTGCCTCTCCGAGGACATGGAGACCAGGGATGTTACTCATGAGGTTGTAGTCCACCCAGAGACCTCCCATGGTGTAGTGAACGGCGGGATAAATACGCATGGGACGCTCGTAGGCGTTCTCACCGGTGATGTTCTGGTACATCTCGAAGAGATTGCCGTAGCGCTCGCGGATGGTCTTCTCACCGAGACGCTTGATGGCTCCGGTCAGATCAAGATAGACACCGAGGCCTCCGGGACCAACACCACGTCCCTCGTCGCAGACTTCCTTTGCGCTACGGGAGGCGATGTCGCGGGGAGCGAGATTCCCGTAGCTGGGGTACTTCCTCTCCAGGTAATAATCACGCTCTTCCTCGGGGATCTCCTGAGGGGCTCTTGTGTCACCCTTGGCTTTCGGAACCCAGACGCGTCCGTCGTTGCGAAGAGACTCGGACATGAGCGTCAACTTTGACTGGTAGTCGCCGGCGACGGGAATGCATGTCGGATGGATCTGGGTGTAGCAGGGGTTAGCAAAGCCTGCCCCGCGCTTGTAGGCCCGCCAAGTGGCGGTGACATTCGAGCCGCGAGCATTCGTCGAGAGGTAGTAGACGTTGCTGTAACCACCGGTGCAGAGGAGAACCGTGTCGGCAGCGTGGGTCGAGATCTCGCCGGTAAGGAGATTGCGGGTCACGATTCCCTTGGCATGACCATCGACAAGGACCAAGTCAAGCATCTCGGAGTTCTCGTGCATCTTGACGCGACCCAAGCCGATCTGGGCACTGAGGGCCGAGTAAGCCCCCAGGAGGAGTTGCTGGCCAGTCTGGCCCTTCGCATAGAAAGTGCGAGAGACTTGGGCGCCACCGAAGGACCGGTTGGCAAGCTCCCCTCCATATTCGCGGGCGAACGGGACTCCCTGCGAGACGCACTCATCGATAATGGAACCGCTGACTTCAGCGAGTCGGTAGACATTCGCCTCACGGGCGCGGAAGTCGCCACCCTTCACCGTGTCGTAAAAGAGACGCCAGATGCTGTCGCCGTCGTTCTGGTAGTTCTTGGCAGCATTGATGCCTCCCTGCGCCGCGATGGAGTGAGCGCGGCGAGGGCTGTCGTGGAAGCAGAAGGTCTCCACCTCATAACCAAGCTCGGCAAGAGTGGCGGAGGCCGAGGCGCCTGCGAGGCCGGTACCGACCACAATGACCTTGAACTTACGCTTGTTTGCAGGGCTGATGAGCTTCGCGTTGTTCTTGAA
>WBXH01000079.1 GCA_008933015.1 Verrucomicrobiota bacterium
AAGACGCTTGACGACCTTGAGCCACTTGGCCCAGTTCGGATCAATGAGGATGGAGTGCTCCGGCGTCTGGAGCAGGAAGGAGGCATGACCGATCCAGGTGATCCCTATCTGCCCTGGTAATAAATCAGGGAGCGGTGCAGAAGCCTTCGCGACTTCGCGGGGAGAGAAGAGCGAGGGAATGATGACCTCGGTGAGGAAGTTGCGCCTGTGCCACCCCTCCCCCAACTTCATGGAGACATGATGCTCGGGCTTGGTCTTGCTTTTACCATTGGTCCCCTGAGCCACCCGTTTCTTGATCTCTTGGGTGCCTTTTAAAAGAAGTTTTTTGACCATGGTGCAACCTAAAGTGTTAATACAAGGTGAATGATTCAGAGTGAAAAGCAAAGGTTGCGTGAGAAAATGCGCAGTCTTGCCCGTGAGTCTCCGAGGGGAGATCCCTCACCCTTGATCCGTCTCATCTTGGATCATGATGCGTGGAAGCAATCAGCAAACGTCCTGATGTATTACCCATTGCCCGGTGAGCCCGACCTGATGATGCTGGCCGACGAAACCGACAGGTCAGGAAAAAACTTGTTCTTCCCCAGAATCGATGGGGGACAGATCGCAATTTACCGCCGACTCGAGGGAAGTCGTTGGGTGTCGGGTCCTTTCGGTCTAAGTGAGCCTGATCCCGAATCCTGGAAGGAGACCTCGTCATTAGAAATCGACATGGTCCTTGTCCCCGGAGTTGCCTTTGACAGATCGGGGCGGCGGCTTGGTCGCGGAAAAGGGTTTTATGACCGCTTACTGGGGCATCCGGCCTTCGGTGCCATCAAGATTGGTGTCGCCTGGCCTTGGCAGATGGTGGAATCAGTCCCGGTGGAATCACACGATGTGAGGATGGATCTCCTCTTGGCCGGAGGAGAGTCCCACCTCCCAGAGGGGAGCAGGTTGGACAAGTCAGGAGAAAGAGAGTAATTCCAGTGAACTCACATGGCCAACTCTGACTCACCAACTCCATTTCAGAAGCACCTCTGCTGGTCAGCCCTGACGGCCCTTGCAGGCCTGATCATCGTCAGCGTTGTCATCCTTGTTGGATGGAGCGTGGTCACGACCTGTGGCTATCTCAAACCCGTCCTCACTCCGATCGCCATTGCGGCCGTCATGGCCTACCTGTTGACGCCGGTCGTGGGACTTCTCTGCAAGTGGCGATTCCACAGGTCGTGGGCAGTCGTGCTGGTGTTTGCACTCTTCATCGGTGGCGTGGCACTGATCGGCTTCTCGGTGGCGCCGTCGCTGGAGCATCAGGGAAGCATCTTCGCCAGCAAACTTCCGAACTACAGCCAAAGCATCTCATCACTCGCCAAGCAATCGGCGGCAGAACTTCAGCGTCTGGCGACCCTGAGAGCCTCGACTCCGGATCATAACTCGCCCTTGCAGGAACTCACCCCCGAAAGCATCAAGCTCTACGGTATCGAACTTGCAAACAAGGGAATCGCATGGTTTCAGGAAAAGCTACCGACAATTGCCACGAGCGCAGGCTCTTTCCTGCAAAGGAGCATCGGGGGGGTCTTCGGTATTTTGGGCTTCCTGCTCAGCCTTATTCTCGTACCAGTCTTCCTCTTTTTCTTTCTTCTTGAGTCTCCAAAAATTGGCTCCAACTGGAGCCAGTATCTACCTCTCAGATCTTCCCCCCTCAAGGAGGAGATCGTCTCCCTAGTCAATGAGATTAACGACTATCTAATCCACTTTTTTCGTGGCCAACTTTTGGTCAGCCTGATCGACGGGGCCATCGTAGGCCTCTCGCTTTTTGTCTTTGTAAGGCTCGACTTCTCCTTCCTGATCGGACTCATGGTCGGAATTCTTTGCCTGATTCCTTATTTGGGAATGGCGCTCTGCCTTGTGCCGGCCCTCCTCATTGCCCTTGCCCAGTATGGCGATCTGATTCATCCGATCTGGGTCCTGGCTATTTTCCTGATCGCTCACAATCTCGACGGGATTTTTATCTCTCCCAAGATCATTGGTAACTCCGTCGGCCTCCACCCGATGACGATCATCATCTCGGTTTTTGCGTGGACGATCCTACTTGGCGGGCTCCTCGGTGCCCTGCTGGCAGTTCCTCTCACTGCCACCCTGAAGGTCCTGCTGCGTCGCTACTTCTGGGATCGTCCTGTAAAACCAGAAGTCCAGCAAACGCTTCAGATTGAAGAGATCGTAGAGAAAAAAATCACCTCGCTCACGGTGGAATTACCCTTGGATTAAAATCAAAGAGCCTCAAAAGCTCCCAAAAAAATGAGAATACCCCCCCTGATTCTCCTGCTCATGCTTGCTGGTTTGCTTTCCCTTCATGGGGAAAAAACTTTACCAACAAACTCCCCCGACCAGAAGGATGCGAGTCTCCCCAATCCTTCTCCAGTAATAACCAAGGCCAAGGCATTCAATCCCATCATCCCGGGATTCCATCCGGATCCCTCGATATGCAGGGTTGGTGATGACTATTTCCTCGCCACATCCAGTTTCGAATACTTTCCGGGGGTTCCGATTTTTCAGAGCAAGGACCTGATCCACTGGAAAACTATAGGCCATGCCCTGCAGAGAAAAGATCAACTGGATCTCACACACGCCCGCTGTGATGGGGGGATCTTTGCTCCCACTCTTCGTTTCCACAAGGGGACTTTTTACATGGTGACCACCCTGACATCCCCTGTCTCGGGATCAGCGAATCAGAAAGGTGACTTCATTGTCACGGCAACCAATCCTGCCGGACCATGGTCAAGCCCCCACTGGATTGATAAGGCCAATGGGATCGATCCATCGCTGTTTTTTGACGATGATGGATGCGTCTACATGTGCGGGAACATGAAGCCCGAAAATCTCTTGAATGAAAAACACAGGGTAATCTGGATCCAACGACTCAACCTGACGACGTGGCAACTGGAAGGACCTCAGGGGATCCTTGATTCAGCCCCCTATTTCACGAGTGGGAAGCTCGGCTCCGTCAGCAACTTTGAAGGACCTCACCTATATAAAAAAGATGGCTTCTACTACTTGCTGCTTTCCCATGGAGGCACCGGAAAAAATCACGCCGTTTCGATCTGGCGGAGCTCCACCCCGCTCGGACCGTGGGAGGAGAATCCCGCAAACCCAATCCTCACGCAAAGGATGGAGATGAAGGACCGCACTCCAGGCATCACCTGCACGGGTCATGCTGATCTCGTTCAGGGAACTGATGGACGATGGTGGATGGTCTTCCTAGGTGTACGTGGGGAAGATGGCAATAGTCCGATGGGACGCGAAACCTTTTTAGAGCCTGTCGATTGGTCGGGCATATGGCCTATCGTGAACCCCTCACACACCGGACGTACCGACTTTACGATCGATTCGCCGGATCCCGGCAACACGAATCCGGTGACTGGGAAATTCCGCACAAACTTCAAAGATCGTTCACTCTCTCCGGAATGGAGCATGATCCGTACCCCGGATGCCCCGTGGTGGAGCTTTCCCAAAGAGGGAGGAAGTATCTCACTGCAACTACGTCCTGATGAAATTACCGGATCGAACCAACCCTCTTTTCTGGGAATCAGGATTACGGAACCTAATTGCATGGCCTCAACGAGCGTTAGCATCACACCAACTTCCCCAGAGGAATGTGCGGGCCTCGCCATCGAACGATCTTCGGTCGCATGTTGGTCGCTGGTGGTCGAGAATCCTGGAAATGGCCCCCAAGTCTCCGTTTTTGAGGGAACCAATCGACTTGCTTTTACTACGATCAAAGCCGATGCGAACATAGATCTACGCATCACAATGAAGTTTCCGAACTTGGATTTTTCCTTCAAACAGGACAGCAAAAACTGGAAAACAATCACCTCGTGCGATGCACCTGCTATCGCCACAGCCCCTCCCGGTCACTTCACAGGTGCAATGATTGGACTCTATGCCTCGTCACGCGGTAAAGAATCGGATCAAAGGGCCAACTTTGACTGCTTTGAGTACAATCCCGATCTCCGCTAATCCCCCAAAAAAGGTTCTTTATATTATCATCATCTCCTTCCGTGCAAAAACTTCTCATATTCGCACTCTCCATTCTGATTTCCTTCGGGCCTTCGATCTTAAAAGCTGAACAAACTCTAGCACCCGTATCAGAGAAACTTTATCTCTTCCAATATGGGCGCCTAGAACTCCTCAAGAAAGCAGTCGCTGAAAAGGACTCACTGAGCACCGCAGGGAAATTTGCGAAAGAAATCCTCCACGAGGCAGATCAGGCACTGACATGGCCCGTCTTCACCATCGTAAACAATAAGGTGAAAGGCTCGATGGGGGCTCCCAACCCACATGACTACTTCAGCACGGCTCCTTACTACTGGCCTGATCCAAAAAAACCGAACGGTCTCCCCTACATCCGGAGGGATGGCGAACACAATCCCTCTCGCAAGGC
>WBXH01000080.1 GCA_008933015.1 Verrucomicrobiota bacterium
ACAAAATCATAGGCACCCCGGCGCATTGCCTCCACCGCCGTATCCACGGAACCATACGCAGTCATCATGATGCAGATGGGGGCATTCGGGAGTGACATCAACTTTTCCAGCAAGTCCATCCCGTCCTCTGTGCCTATTTTCAGATCGGTGATCACCAAATCAATAGGATCCGCATCCAAGACGGCGATGGCCCCGGATGTGTCACCCGCCACGTAGACTTCAAATTCATCTTCCAGCGCGGACCTCAGGCCGTCGCGGGTATGTTTTTCGTCATCGATGATCAGAACGGTTTTCTTCATCCGAATTGAGACAAGATGACCCTGAGAGGAACCTCTCTGCAACCATTACTCTTAAATAATGGTTGAAATTGTGGGTAGTAGGCGAGGCAATGCGTCCCTAAAACTTGGAAAAGAGGGCTTCCATCCGATCTCGTGAAGTTTCCTGTTGGAAACCCGTTTTGAGGTCCAGCCCCGTTTCCTATTCCGATCAGCCGGTCCCTCCGGGGGGAGGGGTTTACCCAAAAAGTCCGACATCCAGCAGTACACTTCCCGTTGTGAAGCCGGAAAGTCATCCGTCGTATTGTAAAGACCCGGTGGCACAATCGGATCCCCAAGCCTCACCAAGGCTGCCGCAGCATCATCGCGGTGGATCTGATTGATCCAGCGTCCCCCGCCTTCTTCAAGCACAGACTCGCCCATCAAAAACTTTCGTAACAAAACAGATCGGCCTGGGCCATAGATACCGGAAAGGCGCGCCACGCTCCCTCCTGCACCGAGGGAAATCTGTTCCGCCTCCAATAAGATTCTCCCTGTCTCCCGGTCGGGAATTGTCGGGGAGTCTTCCGTCACCCAGTCCCCGTCGGTTTGGGCATAGACCGAGGTGCTGCTCACGAAAAGAAGTCTGCTGGGTTTCCAGTGATCAAGGATACGCTTCAATCCATCCCTATAAACAGCGGCGTAGGATTCGGCACCACCTCTCCCTGAACTTACCGCATAGATGGCAAGTGGTACTTCCCGAAGTCGGTTGGTCAATCCCTCCACCGATGCCGGATCAGTGACATCACAGAGCGCCGTTTCATAAGGCTTGCCGGCAAGGGGTTCAAGCGAGACATTCCCCCGTACCAATCCAAGGACTTGGCGACCTTGAGTGGAAAAAAGTTCGGCTGCGGCCTCCCCTAGGAAGCCACAGCCGATGATGAGAACTTCAGGATTCACTCCCAGGGAGTGGATAGCGGTTCGTAGATCAGCTCAATACAAAGCGGATCTTGGCTTTGGCACGCTTCGCGCTGGCCTTGGCTTTGCGCTTGGTGCGCTGAGTCGGAGTCTCGAAGGCGCGTAAACGGCGTACCTCGTCGAGGATTCCCTCGGTGTCGAGTTTGGTCTTGAGGCGCTTGAGAGCGCGATCGATGGGTTCGCCCTTACGGACAATAACTTCCGGCATATGAATTCACCTGCTTTCCTTGAATGATTAATGAGTGGGATTGAAATCATCTGTGAAAACGCCCCAAGAGGTCAAGCCTCGCATTGGAAATCAATCTATCGGGGGAAGAGGAGGATTTGTTTAAAAAAAGGGGTTATGCAGATTTTCGAGTGCGACAGTCGTCAGGGGACCATGTCCCGGGCAGATCAAGGTTTCCGGAGGCAGGGAAAGGATCTCCTCCCTGTTGGTTTCAAGGCAGGCCGCATAGGAGACGATGCCCCCCCCCATGGAGCCAGCAAAAATTGCATCTCCAACGATTGCAACGGGTTTCTCAAGCCCCTTGATAAGGTAGGTAACACCTCCCTTGGCATGTCCCCATGTGGATCGGGTTTCGATCTCCAATGATCCAATTCTGAATGTTTTACCCGGGGTGAATTGCTGCACCCCGGGAGTCTCCTCCCTGTCACCCTGCAGGGCACTAGCCTTTGTTTTTTCAATGATCCGATCCAGATCAAAGACGTGGTCTCCATGCCCATGGGTAAGAAAAACGTGCTCCAAGTTCAGATGGTGGCTCACAAGGAAGGAGAGCATCTCAGAGGCATCCGAGCCCGTGTCAAAAGCAACGGCCTTATTTCCCCTTCCAGACCGATTGGGGTCCCACGCAAGATAGGAATGAACTTCAAAATCCTGCCAAGGAGTTGTGAACATGGCGATTCCTTCGGGAAGCCTGATCATTCCGGGGTGGTACCTGCCCATGGCCAGGTCGTTAAGACGGGTTGGATTTAAGCCCAAGGTTGGAGCGAGACTCCGGAGATCCTCTTCCCGTAGTTGCCCCGAAAGGATTTTGCCCAAGGTTCCTGCACTCAGACCACTCTGTGTCTCCAACTCTCCCTCGGAGAAATGCAGCCCCCGCACCGCTTTTTTAACGACATCGAGCCAAGTGTCCTCTAGTGGTATCAGCGCATTATCCATCTGCGCGGTCTTTAGGTTTTTGTTAGGCGGATCTGCCTTCTCAAGATGTAGTAAAGGATGGTGAAGATCATCAGGCTTGAGGCGATCATCACACCGGCATTGAACCAGAGCAGGGGAATGGAAAGTCCAAAGTAGTTTTTTACCGGACCGAAGAAGACGTTGGGGTGACTGTTGTCACGGTAGTCGGCCTGCTCCATCTCGGCCTTGGAGACCAAGTCCAGAACTTTCCGGTTGGTGTAGAGTTGCTCTGCAGTGATTCCGCCCCTTTCGCTGATCAGTTCGTTCCTGTTGAAAATACCACCCGCAATCACTCGGTCGATTAGTTCCATCCGCTTGTCGAGATCATGCGGGGTCCTTGCTTCAAGTCCGCTTAGGATCGCAAGCAGATCCTTGAGATCGTCAAGGCGATCCTGCTGCTGGTTGCTGAGATTTTTGATGGAGGCGATACGGTTGATCTGCACTTGGATGCGAGCCTGACGCAGGGCCAAGGGATTGAGCTTTGCCTGAGCAAAGACGATCCCCTCATAAGACCAACGCATCGGCATGAATTCATAAATAAAGGGAACCTGAAGATCACTCCGTGGCTCCATGGCGGTGTCGGAGTGCCTGTTGAACCATTCGTGGATGGAATGGATGAAGTCCAGATTGCGATTCATCTCCTCGTACTTGATGAGTGCACCTCCAAGAATGATCTGTGGAATCAGGACGACGGGTATAATGTTCACGGCGGTTTTTCCTTCGCGGGCAAGCGAGGAGATCAAAAGCCCCAGAGCGATGCCGCTGAATGCGGTGAGAAAGAGGGCCGAGAACTCGATTCCGTAAAAACCTCGGATCGAGACCATCCTGTCTCCGATGAGGGTGAAGAGCGCACATTGGGCTGCAGCAAAAAGACCGAGGGTAATAGCCTTTGCCATCAGGTAATAGCCGATGCGGACATTGAGATTCCGTTCTCTCAAGAGAATCGGTCTGTCGCGAATGATATCATCAACGCTATTGGTAAGTCCCAGGAACATGGCTACCACGAGAGAGAGAAAGAGATAGGTCGGTATGTGGAAAGCCGATGCAAAGTCATAGCTTTTTCCTTCCGAGTAGCGCAGGACGGCACCGATCAGGAAAGCCAGCATAGGCGCCTCTACAAGGGTTGTCAGAAGATTGGCTCGGTTGCGCAGTTTGCTGATGAAGGTTCGTTGCAGAAGAACCAGGAACTGGTTCAATTCGTCCCTCCAGCGAAGTTCTTCCCATCCCGCCAGGCGCTGCGGCAGATTACTCCGCGATTCAGGTCCGGCAGGAATCGGGGTGCGCGAGGAAGCGGGTTGCTGTACCTCCTTCATGAGGCGGTAGGCCTCAAACTTGTCACGCCAATATTCCGGGGCAAACCGCCGTGCCGGCACGAGTTGACCCCGATTGTTCTCCTCGTAGATCAGGTCCCCCCCCAGATCGCGGAGCGGTGTCTCCAGCACGTCGAAGACAAATTCCGGGCGTGTGGTGCCACAGGCTTGGCAACCTCCCAGTTCTGTCCCGAAGAGTTGCTCATGCTCCGCCTCGGCGAAGTAGGAGAGCATTTCCGTCGGGGTTCCGAAGAAAACCAGCTTTCCCCCCTTGTCCAGAAGGAGAGCTTTCTGGAACATCTGGAATATTTTCGATGTGGGTTGGTGGATTGTGACCAGAACGATTTTGTTGTGGGCCATACCACGGATGATCTCGATGACATGCTCGGAGTCTTTCGAGGAAAGACCGCTCGTCGGTTCGTCAAAAAGGTAGACGTCGGCGGTGCTGACCATGTCGAGCCCGATATTGAGACGCTTCCGTTCGCCACCGCTCAGAACTTTCTGGTGGGATCCCCCCACGACATCTTTGCGCCGTTCGTTAAGTCCCAACTCAGCCAATCGTTCGTCGATCCGACGTTGACGTTCCCTCCGTGAGAGGTGGGGAGCTCGTATCGCAGCCGCAAACCTTAG
>WBXH01000081.1 GCA_008933015.1 Verrucomicrobiota bacterium
GAGATGTCAGGGCTATCCCAAGTGGCTGTCTCCGGTGGTGTGTCGGCCAATCACGCACTGCGTACAGGACTTCAGGAACTCTGCACCGCAAAGGGCTGGCAACTCCATCTGCCAGCCCCTGAACTCACCACGGACAACGCCGCGATGATGGCCTTCGCCGCCATGCATCACCTCCGGATGGGGAAATCGAGCCCCTTGGGTTTGGAAATCTCTCCACAGTGGAGGGTTGGGGGAGTGGCTGAAACAGCATGACTTGGAATTTATCATTGCAAGGCATCGCGGCTTGAATGAATGAAGGGAGATGAAATCACTCCGACAGTTCCTTTCCCTCTATGCATTTCTCTTAATCGCAATAGCTCCCGCCTTTGCCGGAGGTTGGGGGGATGACTACAAGGCGGCCTTGGCCGATGGCGCAATGCAGAACAAAAATATTCTCCTGGATTTCACGGGAAGCGACTGGTGTGGATGGTGCATCAAGCTCAAGAAGGAGACCTTTAATCAGCCGGCCTTCAAGGATTTTGCCGATAAGAACCTGGTGCTCCTCGAGGTTGACTTTCCACAGGGCAAGACGCTCCCGTCAGCAATCAAGAAACAGAACGATCAACTTCAGGAGCAGTATCAGGTGCAGGGATTTCCCACCTTGGTCCTGCTTGATCCTCAGGGAAAAATCATCAAGCAGCAGAGCGGCTATATCCCGGGTGGCCCCAAGGGGTTTATCGACTGGGTTAATGCCCCGAAATAAAGGGCCTGCACCGGGAGCGCCGGCTAGTATGGAGTTCTTGCCTAAAGAGCTCAGTGCTGGTGCTTACTGCTGCTGAGAGAATTCATTCAGGGCACAAAAAAGGAGGGACGGTAAACCGTGCCCTCCTTTTTTATTGTGAGACCTTTCGAAGCGAATCAGATGGTCCTCAACTGAATAGAGTCGAATTTCTCGTCTCCTTCGATGATATCGCTCATGACAATGAGTTGTTCACCCTTTTTCAGGAGTCCACGGGAAATCAAGAGTTCCTCGGCCTTCTTAACCGATTCCTCCGGAGTCTTTCCGAAAGGCATGACCAAGGGTAGCGTTCCCCAGTTCAGAGTGAGGTGGCCTGCTGTGACTGTGGACGGGGTGATTGCGTAGATCGTCGCATGCTCGGGACGGATGTGGCTGGTGTAATCAGCTATGTGGCCCTGACGTGTCAGAACGGCTAGGGATGCCTTAGCGAAGGAGTTGGCCAGTACAACGCCGGAGTGTGCCGTCTTCTGACGAGGGTTGATGAGCGAGGTCTGCTCTGCGAAATGGGCGCTACCGCTGCGCTCGATCCGTCTGGCGATCCTGTCGAGGACCTTGACGCACTCAACCGGGTATTTGCCGACGGTTGTTTCACCGCTGAGCATGATCGCGTCTGCCTGTTCGAAGACAGCATTGGCGACATCGGTGACCTCGGCGCGGGTGGGCACCGGATTCTCAATCATCGACTCGAGCATATGGGTGGCCACGATGACTTGCCTTCCGATCTTGAGGGCGCTCTTAAGAATCTTACGTTGGATGATGGGGAGCTCTTCCATCGGGCACTCGATGCCCAGATCGCCTCGGGCGATCATGACGGCGTCGGTCTCCCTGATGATGTCGTCGATGATCTTCACGGCGCTTTGATCCTCGATCTTCGCGATGACCCGGGCCTGACTCCCGTGCTCGGCAAGAACGCGGCGCATCTCGACCACATCAGAGGGTTCGCGGCAGAAGCTCAGAGCTGCAAAATCGATGCCAACTTCGGCACCCACGGCGATGTCTGCGAGATCCTTCTCGGTGAGGGGAGGGAGATTGACCTTAACCCCGGGGAGGTTGATGTGGCGGCGGGAACCGAGTTCACCCGGAGTGAGTACCTCGCAGCGGATCCTATTATTAATCTTGGAAAGAACCTTGAGATGAATGACGCCGTTATCAACAAGGACGGTGTCACCCTCGTGAATGTCGTCAATCAGGCCGTCGTAGTTGACGTTGACGGAATAAAGTTCCTCGCTTCGTGCCCCGCGAACCGTGAACTCCATGATGTCACCAACCTTGAGTGGCAACTTGGTGGGAAGATCTCCCGTGCGAACAGCAGGTCCCTGTGTGTCGAGCAGGATGCCCACGGGCATGTCCAACTCCGCGGCAATCGCGCGGATGGTGGGGACGATCTTGCGAACCCAGTCATGCTGGGCGTGACTCATGTTGAGGCGGAAAATATTTGCTCCCGCGAGGATCATCTCCCGAAGTCGCTCGGGAGATTCCGTTGCCGGGCCCAGGGTGCAGATGATTTTGGTTTTGCGCAGTGTTGTGGTCATGGGAAATTGATGGACGGATTATTGGATTCGATAGGCGGAATTTCAAACCGCAAGCGGATGATACAATCAGATCTGGCCAACCTTGGAAAGGCTGGTTACAGACCTTTTTTAGGAACAAAGAAATCTGGACGCTGGAAAGGTGGTAATAATCCAAGTTTTTTGGGCCTGCGCGTTCATCTCTCGATGATCAGGTGGTTGAGGAAGCAGTATTCGGAGAGAGCCGCCGTGCTTTCGCGGGCCGTGCGATTCCGGTCGATTGAGAGACCGGAAAGCGACCCACCCCCGGCATTAACCACTGCGCCCGTCACGAAGAGAGGCACTGCGGGTGAAAAGGCCCCCACAGCACCCGGGGTCATGCCAGAGCCCCCGGTACTCATCAGGGTGAAGAACGGGATCGGTTTTTTGACGGAGAGATCCAACACTTTGACGGAAGTCTCCAACTTTGTGCCGCCGGCTCCGAAGCCAATGAGTGCCCTTAGCAGGCGACTCCCTTGGTTGACCCGATCATACTCACCCTTCACGAGCCAGTAGTTGCCGCGAGGCATCTTCCCATCTTGAGGAAGTACCTCGGCGGGTGCCAGATACTTGCTCATTTGTTGAACGATGTTCTGTGCTAGGGCCCGCCGTTCGTTTTTCACAAAGGTCTCAAGATCATTTTTACTCCGATCGACTCGGAAATTTTCAAGAGGCGCCGAGAATTCCTGCACAAAGATTTTAGAGGGCAATCTTTTTGGGGGAGTTCCTTTTGCTGAGATATTGCCGACACTCACAGAGGCGCATCCAACCATGGAAAGAGTCAGTGCGAGTCCAATCAATCCCGCTAGCAGCGGGATATTCGAAAATTGATGCTGATGATTGCGATGCAAGAAGATTGAATTTGCTCGCGAATAGTGTGATGTCCATGAAAAAAAGAGAAAGATGCCGCTGTTGACTCCACCTCAAACCGGTCTTTCCGGGCCGCTTCTGATGGTGCCTTTTATTCTTCAGTTGGCAGCCATTGCGCTGATGCCCTTTCTCGCTCACCACTGGTGGGAGCGCCATTACCCCAAGGTATCGGTGGTGCTAGGAAGCACCACTGTATTCTACTACCTGCTCGTTCTTCATGCCGGCAACCGCCTTCTTGAGGCTCTGCACGAGTATGCGAGTTTCATCATTCTTTTAGCCTCGCTCTTCATTGCTGCGGGAGGCATTCACATCAGCGTCAAAGGAGAGGCTACGCCCCGAAGGAATCTCCTTTTCCTTGTCATCGGGGCGATCCTGGCCAACCTGATCGGCACCACCGGTGCCTCGATGCTCCTCATCCGTCCTTGGATTCGGATGAACAGGTATCGGATAACGGGATTTCATACCGTTTTCTTTATCTTCTTAATTTCGAACGTCGGTGGAGCCCTGACTCCGATCGGAGACCCTCCGCTTTTCTTGGGATTCCTCAAGGGGGTCCCCTTTTGGTGGACGCTGGAGCATCTCTGGAGGCCGTGGCTTCTTGTGGTAGGCCTTTTAGGAGTCATCTTTTACCTCATCGACAGGAAAAATTTTCTGCGAGCTCCCCGGCCAGTTCGTGACAAAGAGACCTCTAAAGAAAAATGGGGCATTAAGGGCCTTGTGAATCTTCTTCCCTTGGGTGCCATCCTCCTAGGGGTTTTCCTTCCCTCTCCTTGGCGTGAGATCGTCATGACAGGTGCTGCCGTTCTCTCATGGTGCATTACTCCCCGCCAGATTCACGAGATGAATGACTTCTCGCTCGCTCCAATCCGGGAGGTCGCCTGGCTATTCCTCGGGATCTTCGCCACGATGATCCCGGCGCTGGATTATCTGGAGCATCATGCAACCGCTCTGGCCTCCTCCTTTGGGATGGGTGCGCTTCACTTCTACTATTTCACCGGAATCCTCTCTTCCGTTCTAGATAATGC
>WBXH01000082.1 GCA_008933015.1 Verrucomicrobiota bacterium
AGGCAATGATGCCTCGGGCCTTGCCTCGGGTGGTAGTGGCTCGGGAGGAGGAGGATTCGGAGGCAGCGGCGGCCATGGATCCAAGTTCGGTTACTACGCTGGTCAGGTGAAGGGACGCGTCCTTGATGCGCTTCGCGCCAACAAGAAAACCCGCAGCGCCGTCATGGACGTTCAGGTTCGTGTCTGGGTGGATGATAGCGGCCATGTCACCAAGGTTTCCCTCTCAAAATCGACCGGCAATCCGGATCTCGACGCGGCGTTGAAGTCGGAAGTCTTTAATGAAATCTCGATGAGCGAGCCCCCACCCGCTGGGATGCCGATGCCGATCGTCATGCACTTCAGTGCCAAGCGACCTGGCTAAGTAAAAAGACATCATTTTCAAAACCATGATCATGTTTCGCAATCCCATCAAAGGAGTCCCGATCGTTAGCTTGCTGCTGGCGTATCAAATGGTTGGAGGAATTACCGTAGCGATTGCTGCTGATTCGCTCTTTGCCCCCGAAGCGCCAGCCATTGCATCCACGCAGGTCGATCAGGTGCCCGGCTATACTTCTGAGAGTGGATCCAGTACCACGGCTAAAGAGACGGAAGCTCAGATCGGTGCAAGTGCGGCCGTCACTACGAATCAAGCGGCGGGCGGCAATACCGTGAGTGATATTGCGTCGCTGTTGCGCGCACCCGGTGCCGCCGCTACCCCTTCTGCATCACCATCGCCGGTCGACACCAATGCAGTAAGTGCTCCCAGCGGCACTAACACGGCCGCCGTGGCGACGACGACCAATGCTCCGGCCGTTGCCGGTACGAATGGAGTAGCTGTTGCGGCATCCGCGCCTGAAATTAAGAATGCGGCTGATAAGAGCCCTGCCATCAAGCCTGCTCCGAAGAAAGAGCTCCCGACGATTCCCGTAGATGAGCCCCCCAACCTCAAGGAGACTCCTGACAAGATGGCTGCTTCCGCTCCCCCACCGGTTGCCCCTTCGGAGAATGTCACGCTGAATCTGATCAACCGGCTCGTTCAACGCGGCATCCTGACCAAGGAGGATGCCGGCGATCTTATTCGCCAGGCCAAGAATGATGCCCAGATTGCGGCCCAGCAGGCTCAAGTGACCGCGCAGGCATCGCAACAGGCCGCTGCGGCACAACAGATGGCAATCGAGGCATCCGCCCCTCCCACTGCAGACGAGTCGGTCAGCGTCTCTTACGTGCCGGATATCGTGAAGACGGAGATGAAGGATGAGATCAAGCGCGACGTCATGGCCGCGGCCCAGACCGAAGGATGGGCGAATCCAAATATCCCCTCTTGGATCAATAACTTCCGCCCCTTCATGGATTTCCGCTTCCGTTACCAGGACAACACCTACCCGGATAACACGACCTATAATAACGAGACTGTTCCCTTTGATCTCGTGAACTTCAACGCGGTCAACACCGGGAATCCTCTCAACATGGCACAGATTCCTGGTGTGGGCGGTGCCTATGGGATGCCCGGTCTCTATCCGAACAGCATCTATGCCATTCCGAGCAACTACTACAAGGGAACCGCCAATGGCAATGGTCCCACCGGCTATTTCACCGGACAGTCCCCGGCGATCAATCCCCCCACTTACAACAACACCCAGCAGCGTCAGTATGAGCGGATCCGATTCCGTTTCGGTGCCGACATGAATCTAGGGGACAACTTCACTTCCGGATTCCGCATCGGCACAGGACAGAATGGCAATCCTGTTTCTGAAAACCAGACTCTCGGTGCGCCCGGCACCAGTGGTCAGGGAGGCAATTTCAGCTCCTACGCCATCTGGATCGATCGCGCATTCCTCAAGTATGAGCTTGGTTCTGACCCGGATCGGATGGCAGCGATCACCTTCGGACGCTTTGACAATCCCTTCTACACGCCCACTACGATGATGTGGGCGAATGATATCGGCTTCGATGGTATCGCCGCACAGATGCGCTACAAGGTGCATAGCGGCATCACCCCCTTCGCCACAGTCGGACTCTTCCCGATCTATAACACCGACCTGAATTTCTCCTCCACACAGCAACCCAAGCAGGGTAGCTACGACAAGTACCTCTATGCGGCCCAGATTGGACTGGATTGGAAGGTCACTAAAGACATCAACTTCAAGGGAGCGGCGGGTTACTACTACTTCCAGAATGCACAGGGACAGGTCTCTGCCCCGATGGTGACTCCGGTTCCCGGGACCGTCGGGAGCACGGATGATTCGCGACCAACCTTTGCCCAGGTCGGAAACTCCTACATGGAGTTGCGAGATATCAAGGCGGTGAATGCCTACCCGACCAGCAATCCGATTCCGAACAGCCAGCAGGTTCCGGGATCTTATATTCCTACCCCGAAGACAAATACGACCACGGCCAACGTGATCTATAATCCCGACTACCAGAACTACGTGAACACGGGTGGCCAATACGGCGTGGCTCCACCCGCTCCACCCTACAATACGAACGGCTACGGTTACGTGCCACCCCCGCAGATCCAGAACCAGTACCAGTATTTCGGTCTGGCCACCCCCTTCACCGTCTTCTCGGCCAACGGGCGACTCGAGTACAGGCACTTCGAGCCCTTCGTGGTTTCGGTTTCGGGAGAGTTCGATCGCAACATCGCCTGGAATGCTCAGAATATCGACAACAGCGGGCCCACGCCGAATGCAGCCAATAATTACAATCCGGGTTTGACCCAAGGCGCTGTCAATAACTTGAGCGGCTCCGGTGTCTACCAAGGGGGTAACAACGCCTGGATCCTCCAGTCGAAGATCGGCTCGGGAGCCCTGCAGAAGCTCTGGGACTGGGATTTCGGTGTCAGCTACCGCTATGTCGAGTCGGACTCCGTCATCGATGGATTCTGCGACTCGGACTTCGGCGGCCCTCTTGCCGGCACCAATTTGAAAGGCTGGGCTATCGGCGGCAACCTAGCACTCTCCAAGAATGTCTTTCTCGGGGCCCGGTGGTTTAACGCAACCACCATCGCGGGACCGCAAATCAACGTCAACACGCTCCAACTCGATTTAAACGCCCGCTTCTAGCACCAACTTTCATCCTCCTCCTCATGAAGACCTTATCCTTGGCCCTGCTTCTTACCACGCTGATTGCCGCCACCTCTCTGCATGCTGCGGACAAAATGAGCCCTGCCGAGCAGAAGATGCGGGAGACGATCCGCAACACCATGGTTCAACTGCGCGATGCCAATGCCAAACTCGCCGCAGCGCAGGCAGCTAAGGCCGATGACGAGGAGAAGATCAAGGATTTGCAGGGTCAGCTCGATGCTTTGACGAAGAAGACCACGACCCAGAAGAAAGCCGATGATCAGACCATCGACGAACTCAAGACCAAGTTGATGAATGATGATCTCCAGATCAATCACCTCACCGAATCATTGGCCAGATGGAAGCTGGGCTATGCCAAGCTGGCCGATTATGCCAAGGCGACCGAGGCAAAACGCGCAGATCTCGCCTCCAAGATCATCCAGATGGATCGACTCATTGCCGAACAGAAGGCCAAAAACGC
This sequence comes from Verrucomicrobiota bacterium, assembly GCA_008933015.1. Classification (GTDB taxonomy): domain Bacteria; phylum Verrucomicrobiota; class Verrucomicrobiia; order Chthoniobacterales; family UBA6821; genus UBA6821. Next base: position 3,523 of record WBXH01000082.1, read on the forward strand.
CGAGATGTACCGGCTCGGCATGGAGGTGCTGGACCGCTATGCCAAATTCGGTCTCGGAACGGCCATCATGGCGAGGGAGCCATTCGTCGGGATCACCAAGGTGAAATTTGAAACTCTCTTGCAGGATTATCAGAATAAATTGACGAACCAGACCATTCGTAATGAAGCTGCTACTCAGGATAAAAAGCCCTAACCATCGACCCAGTACACCCTTTCGCGACACTCAACACCCAGACCATCACACTTCTTCCAATATGAATAAAAAATTTATTCCTCTCCTCGCTCTTGCGTTCCTTGGTCTTCAAGGCCTCTCCACCGCTGCAGAATCGGTGATCATCGCCAAGGTGGGTGACACCGAGGTCAAGGCTGATGACATCAAGCCGCTGCTCGAGAAGCTATCCCCTCGGGACCAGCTTGCACTCAGCAAGGATCCCGCAGCACTGAACGAATATGTGAGGACCCTGATCGTCCAACAGCTTCTCTTCAAGGAGGCCCTCTCCAAGAAATGGGAGCAACAGCCACAGATCGTTGCCCAGTTGGAGCGTCTCCGCCAGCAGGCAATCACGCAGTCCTACCTTCAGGAGTTGGCGACCCCACCCCAGGACTACCCCTCCTCTGCCGACATTCAGGCGGCCTACGATCTTCTTAAGAAGAACAATGCCCTTCAGGTTCCTAAGCAGTACCA
>WBXH01000083.1 GCA_008933015.1 Verrucomicrobiota bacterium
GAAAGTAATCGTGCTTGGGTGAGAACTTTGGGGTGAGTTCTGACTCCGGAAGCTTCAATTGAAGGCGTGCATTGATATCCCCGTTGGATGCATCAAAGGACATGAGGTTGATGACCTAGAGCGGGTCCGCCCCTTTAGTGAATGCGCTCTCCGCATCGCTCGAGATGATGCTCGAGAGCACTACGGCTAAGAGCAGACTGAGATTTCTCAAGCTTCCTCGAATAGGGAGGGTTTTACTTGTGATCATTTTCCGATGAGTGCGAGCTCTTTTCCGTGATGGCAAAGATCAAGCCAGAAACGACGAAAACGCCGTGTAGAATGATCATCCCGAACATCTTCCATCTGAAGAAACTCATTTCGTCGGCGGATGCCGTGTGGTCGATCGAGCCAAGGTCGATGAAGATCTTCAGCAGCTCAATGGAGGATATGGCTACGATCGATCCGATGATCTTCTGCTTGAGTCCGCTATAGTCGATATGACCCATCCAGGAAGGGCGGTCGACGTGGTGCTCAGCCACATCAATCTTTGAGACAAAGTTCTCATAACCGGCAAAAATAATCATCAGGAGTAGGTTCCCCACGAGAACCACATCAACCAACTCCAGCACTGCTATCACCATCAACTGAGTGGTTAGCGAATCAAAGTGGGTTAGGAGATGCCAGAACTCCTGCACGAACTTGAGGCCGATGATAGGAAGGGTCAGAACAAGGCAAAAATAAAAGGGTGCCAGGATCCAACGACTGGCGAAGATCCCCTTTTCAAAGAAACTTTGGAATGAGTTTAGCATAATTCCAAATAATGGGACCGATCTGAATCCCTCTGGAAGCTAAAAACCCCCGCTATTTGAGGTTTCTACTAATGGACAGGTTGCTTCCCCCTTGCCTTGGGGCCTTGACAAAATAAACTGCATCCATGCGTGTAGGACTTGCAACAGATCACGGTGGGTTTGAACTCAAGGAGGAATTGATCGCCCAACTCAAGGCCGCTGGCCATGAAGTTGTGGATTTTGGAGCCCATCAACTCAATCATGATGATGATTATCCCGATTATGTAACCCCCTTGGCACATGCCGTTGTAACCGGTGAGGTGGAGCGCGGCATCGCCATTTGTGGGAGTGGGGTGGGCGCCTCCGTTTGCGCTAACAAGACGCAAGGGGTTCGCGCTTGCCTCATTCACGATCATTTTTCAGCCAAACAGGGCGTCGAGGATGACCACATGAATATTCTCTGCATGGGTGGACGTACTGTTGGGCCTTGCGTGGCATGGGATCTGGTAGAGACCTTTCTGAATTCTCATTACAGTCAGGAACCCCGCCACCTGCGCCGTCTGGGGAAAGTGGCCTTACTTGATTCCAGGAAGGCTTGAGCACCACTCTTACCAGTCAGTTGGGGGGGGCTAAAGGAGATTGGATTCGTTGCCCCAACTGTGATGCTTCCTGTCGGGAGCGTGAGCTTTCATCCGGAGAGGAGCTGCGTTGCACGCGGTGTGGGGCCACGGTCCTCCAGTTCACGGGCAGAAAAACCCTTCAGCCTGCGCTGGCACTTTCGGTTGCCGGGCTTCTGGCTTTGGTCCTCGCTAATAGCAGCCCCGTCTTGGTTTTCTCGGTCGCTGGGAGGGATCAGTCCGGGTACATCATCACCGGCGTCAGAGAACTCATTGCCCAAGGATACTGGCCAATTGCCGCATTGGTCTTTTTTGCAGGAATTCTTGCTCCCCTTCTGTATCTCACGTCGGTGGCCTATGTCTCTTCGGCATGTTGCTTCCATGTCCGCTTGCCACGACTTGTCGACTTGATCCGATTAAGCGAACAGATGGAGTCTTGGAATCTCGTTCCCGTCTACTCAATCGCCACGGTGGTTTCGGTGGTGAAGCTCAGAATGCTCGGAGGGGTGCAGTGGGAGTTTGGTGCGCAATGGGTTCTGGCTCTGGCGGTAATTTCGCTTTTCGTACAACAGACATTCAATCACCGCTTGGTAACAGAGCGCTTAATATCCATGGGGGTCGAGCCTTGAAGATCAACAACAAACTCCGTGTCGAACTCGCCCGAGCCCTTGTGGTAACGGCGGCCCTGCTCTATATCCCCTCCAACATCATGCCGGTCATGACCATGACAATCGTCGGAAAGACGGAACCGCTCACGGTACTCGGGGGAGTCTATGAGCTGTATGATTCCGGCCTGCCTCTGATCGCCGGAGTGGTCTTCCTCGCGAGTTTTGTGGTTCCTTTTCTCAAGATCGCCGCCTTGGGATGGATCCTGTTTTTACATGGGACGCCGCGGCTCAGGGAAAGAAGGAACGCGCTCCACCACATTGTTCACAAGGTCGGAAGTTGGTCGATGATCGATATCTTTCTGCTTGCCGTCTTGGCGGCGGTGGGACAACTCGGCTCTCTTGCCGCTGTCACAGCGGAACCTGGTGCCATCTTTTTCTGCATCGTGATGATCAGTTGCCTGCTTGCGGCGGAAATTTACAAGCCGCGTCTGATATGGGAGACTACAACCACCTGACTATGAGCACCGAAACCTCAGCCACCACGCGTCCCCCGAACGATCATGGCGTGATCGCCCCGCGGAGTGGATTCCGAATCTCTTGGGTTTGGCTTTTCCCGATCATGGCTGCGCTGGCCGCCGGTGCCATGTTCTTCAAAAACTGGAGGGATGAGGGACCAACGGTTTACGTTGAGTTCACCTCGGCGCCGGGAATGAAGCCCGAGAAGACATTACTCTACTACCGGGGCGTCGTCGCTGGAATAGTCACTGGAGCGGAGCTCGACAAGACTCTCGACAAGGTACTAGTCCGGGTGCGTCTTAAAAAATACGCCGAGGATCTTGCGCGACAGGGAACGATCTTTTGGATTGATCAACCGGTTTTCAACCTCACAAAGCCCTCCGGTATCCAGTCCCTCATTGACGGGAATTCCCTTCAGGCCAAGAAGGGATATGGGAGTCCCTCCTACTTTTTCGTTGGAAGTAACGAGATCCCAATTGATCCACTTGAGGCTGATACGCTAGTTGTCAGGCTTAGGGCGCCCTCCATTCCTCTTGTTGAAGCGGGATCGGAGGTCTCTTTTCGGGGCCTGAGCGTGGGGACTGTCAGAAACAGGGGGGTCGATCAGAATGGCGAACCATATGTTGAAATCGGCTTTACCAAGCATTATCAGAATCTCGTCCGATCCAACGCCCGTTTCTGGGAGTTGACTCCATGGTCACTGCGAATCGGATCGGGTGTGTTCGAGCTCGATGTGGCCTCTCTGAAGACTTTCTTAATCGGAGGGATCGCCTTTGATTACTTCGGTCCCCAGGGTGAACCAGCCGTCACTGGAAACACCTTCACCGTCTTCCCCAGTGAGGAAGCGGCCAAGGCCGTTTCAGAGCCGCTGACCTTGGAGTTCAAAAACGGGCAGGGACTCTGCGAGGGCTTGACCCAGATTCGCTATCTGGGACTCCCCGTGGGATTGGTCGAAAAAGTAGTGCCACAGCAGGGGAAGGTCATTGTCACGGCGAGATTGCGCGCAGGTTATGATTACCTCCGCCGTAGGGGTTCGGTCTTCTCAATAGTCAGGCCTGAAATCGAACTTCAGAAGGTCAGTGGATTGGAGACGATCGTCAGCGGAATCTACATTGACTGCGTTCCCGGATCGGGAGACGGACTTGAGAAAAAGTTCCACGGATTGAATCAGGATGATGTGTTTCTGAGCGCGGATTCGATTGGCAACTTTGAAATCAAACTGACTACCCCTTCCACCAAGTTAACCCCGGGAACACAGATTCTTTATCGCGGCATGAAGGTGGGAATCATCACACGCAAGGCCTTGGACAAGGCGGGCAACAACGTGATTCTTACCGCCTCAATCGGAAAGGATTACGCCTCCCTGCTACGGGAAAATACCAGGTTCTGGAACATTAGCGGCGTCAAGATCTCCGGTGGACTCATCAACCTGAACGTTCAGGCTTCCGCCCTGGAAGGCAAGGGGCTTGGAGGGATTGAGTTTGCAACGCCTCCCGGTGACGAGGAGGGGGGAACGATTAAGCCGGGCCATATTTTCCCCCTCTACAACGGCCCTAAAAAAGAGTGGTTGGATTGGTTGCCCGCGATTTCTCCCACTCCGTGAGTGAATTTGGTGGTTTTTATCCCGCTTTCCATCGCCTGTGAAATC
>WBXH01000084.1 GCA_008933015.1 Verrucomicrobiota bacterium
GACTGCCTTCTGGCCTGCTGCCTGTATGCTCAGGAACCCGACGCACTGATCACGTCCCAAGGGATTGTCCTGATGAAGAAAAACGGTGCACGCCCCTGCCTGATTCACTTCAATGGCCCCACCAAGGCGGGGATGTCGGAAGTTGCTCGGCAGTTGGGCTATCAGAATCCGTTGTCCTGATCAGGAGAACTTCAAGGCCTCGCCGAGATACCTTGGGTGGAGATGTTCCAACTCGAGGAAGCCAGCGCTCGCGGGAGAGGGCTTGTACTGGCGGAATGTCTTGATGATCCCGAGTGAAGCTGCACTCTCGAGCGGGCCCGCAAAACTTGAATCACAATCCCCGAAGTGCGATTGGGCAATCCATGTTTTCATCTGAGGAGCGTTGAGGAAAAAGCAACCGGAGTGCGGGTTGGGCCAACGCTCAAAGCGCAATTTCAGGCCCAGCATCTCTGATTCGACGAACTGACGATCAGTCACATCCTGCCAAGCTGAAGTAAAGTCAGGCCGCACCGAGCCATCGTGGTAGAGTTTGAGTAAGGGTTCCGTAACCGATCGCTCGAAGCGGTGGGGGGAGAGTGTCGTCTCCTCACCATGGGCGGAGAGGAACCACTCCAGTTTTTGAAAGAATAGGGGATCCGTGATCAGGAGGTCATCCTCCAGATAGCAGTACCAGTCGTACTTGCCGAGATGCTCGCGGAGGACTTCATGGCAGACGAAGCCAAGCCTCATCGGTTCTGCCCCCGTCGGCCTGTGTTGGTAAAGAGCATCGGGGATACTGAGTCGGTTCGCCACATGGGCCTCCCCGGTGGTGCAAACCATTACATCCAGCGTGGAAGCTAAAGTTGTATTGGCTTGGATCAGTTCACCGTTTCCCTTGCCGGGAACATACTGGCGCAAGCTGAGTAAAAAGGCCTGTCTCGACCCGAGGCATTGATGCAATCCCGTGATGACCCTCTCCAGCGCAAGGATGCGCCGCGATGCTTCGGCCCCCGTCGACCCATAGAAGCCATTCCCTGAACCGTAGTAATGAGGGATAACAAAGAGGATGCGCCTCATGAGAGGAGTGCTGGCGGAGTAGGAGTCGAGGGGTGATGCTCCTCCTGCAGAATAATCTTCTTGGGAGGCCTGCCTGTCATGGCCGACATCTGCTGTTCGAGCCACTGGTTCAACATTTCATCGAGCAGTCGATGTCGTGTCCGCCCATCTAGGGAGGAGTTCTGGATATCGATGACCCGGACCACGACATGGAAATGCCCCACTTTTTTAGGGCCCAGGATGGCACCTGCTTTCGATCCCACGACCAAGGAGGCAAGGCCACCACTCAGGCGCCCCATCCCGATCGGCCCGATCCTTTTGATGGGCGGCTCTCCTCCATCACGGTGCGCGAGTTCATGGGCTGCCACTTCCAGGGATTGCTCCCCCTCACGGCATCGGAAGAGGGCCTCCTCCGCGACCGCATGGTGGATGAACTGCACGACTTCCAGGGTCACCCGATCCAGATCACCTTTTCTGGATCGAAAGTATTCTGGAAGGTGCCGAGCGAAAGTCTGCTCCTTGAAGATCTCGACACGCCTCTCGCGTCCTACTGCGCGCTGCATCTCAGGGACAGAGAGGCCCTCGTGTTGGGGGTTGGCCGGGTCGACTTCATTCTTCCGGCACCATTCCTCCCAGAGGGCATTCATTTCCGTGGGATCGCATTGGATTCCCGAGATCGCCCTGTCGAGCAGGGCCTCCCTGATGAGGGATGGCCACAGTGGGTAGGACTTCACCGAAGAAAGGACGGAGTCGAAGTTGGAAAAAACCGGCAGGATGTCACCCAGTTTGACGACGCGCGGCGAAGGCTGTTGGCTCACGCAGGGAAGATATCCCATTCCAGCAAAATTCAAACAGTGAAAGTTGGACAAACCAATTTCTTCCCATATGTTGACCGCTGCTTTCCAATTCAATGCGCATTCTTCTCGTTCATCCGAATTTCCCCTCGCAGCTCCGCTCGATAGCAGCCGTCCTGGGATCGAACCCCAACCACGAGGTCTGCTTTCTAACGACTGCCGTCGCCGGTGAGATGCCGGGAGTTCGGAAAATCATTTATAAGCGCAAGCGGGATCCGTCACCGCAGACCCACCACTACATCAGGCCCTTTGAGGACACCATTCTGCACGGACAGGGGGCTTATGAGGTCATGTTGGCGGAGAAGCAGAAGGGATTTATTCCTGACCTGATCTTTGGTCACGCGGGTTGGGGGACCACTCTCTTCATGAAGGACCTCTTCCCGAGGACCCCCTTGGCTTTGAACTTCGAATGGTACTACCACTCCCACGGTACCGATTGTGATTTTGATCCATCCGATCCCGTCAATCTCGATGACGAGGCCCGCATCCGGATCAAGAACGCCTGCCTCCTCTCGGAGCTTGCCAGTGCCGATGCCGGCCTCTGTCCCACCCGCTTCCAGTACGACCAGTACCCTCCCCATCTCAGGCAGCGGCTCATCATCTCCCATGAGGGGATCGACACGAATTTTTTCAAGCCTGAACCGGGCCTCAAACTCGTCCTTCCTGAAAAAAACCTCGATCTCTCCGAGTGCAAGGAGATCGTTACCTATGCGACGCGGGGCATGGAGCCCTATCGAGGCTTCCCTCAGTTCATCGAGGCCGCACACCTCTTGCTGAAACAACGTCCGAACGTCCATATCGTGATCGCCGGGGATGATCGTGTGGCCTACGGCAAGGCTGCCCCGGAGGGCTCCTCCTTCAAGAAAATGGCCCTTGAGAAGTTTCCCTTGGATGAGCAGAGGGTCCACTTTGTGGGATCCCTACCTTATGGGGACTATGTCAAATTGCTGAAGTGCACCAGCGCCCACGTCTACCTGACCCGCCCATTCGTACTTTCCTGGTCGATGCTCGAGGCGATGTCTTGCGAGGCCCTCGTGGTCGGATCGGATACAGCCCCTGTTCAAGAGGTGATTAGCAATCAGATTAACGGCCTCTTGGTCGACTTTTTCCGACCTGATCAACTTGCGCAGACGCTTAGTAATGTTTTGGATAAGCCTGATGACTACAAGCAGATACGACAGAAAGCTCGTGAAACAGTTCTTGCTAAATATGACATGGGATCGTGCTTGAGGCAACGTTTAGCATGGCTATCTAACTTGGTAAACGCCCGCTAGACTCTTTTGTCCTTATCCGCGAAGCAGAGGCGGATGATTGGGTGGCCTGATTGTTGCTTGAATCCTCTCTTTCAAGAGAGGATTCAAAAACCTTTGTTACAATTCAGACACAGAGAGCAAAATAATTTAATATTTTTTGACAAATCCCATTCCCACTACAACAATTACGAGTGGTTTTTTCTGCACCTCTCTTCCGCTGTAATAAATAAGCAAAAAAATTATTTTTAAGCTCGCTTCCGATTTTTAATGAACAAGAAAAAAACGCTTCCTAAAGCCAAGGCAACGAAGCCGCCTAAAGTATTTATCAGTGAGACCATGAGTGGTGGTCAGTTGGCAGCCATGGGCCCCAAGACACCCCTCATCACCTCTCTTTATGGGGGGGCGGGATTTGATACGGTCATCGCAGGCAATGCGAACCAGTACATCTCTTTTGCGGGTGATTCGATCGGTGGCAACCTGATCAGTGTGCCGAGCAGCAAACTGCTTGCAACGGATACCATTATCGGAGGAGGGGGAGGGAACTCAGATATTCTTCAGATCACCGGGGCGGGTAAGTACGGGCCTGGAACCTTCAGCAAGGTAAGCGGGGTTGAGGAATTGTCTCTCTCGGGAGCCTCATCTGTGACTCTTGCTAGCGGCAGCTCATTCTCCACCGTGATTGGTGGTAGCGCCCCCGGAACTCTTAACGCCTCAGGCAGTACGACGCCGGTCACAATCGATTCAAGCAAGGTCCTCAAAGGTGGGGATACTCTTATTGGCAGTACGCAGGCGCCGACGACCTTCATTCTTTCCAATGCGGCCGAGTTGAAGGCGAGCGTGATCAATGCCACTGC
>WBXH01000085.1 GCA_008933015.1 Verrucomicrobiota bacterium
CGATGCGGGCGTAACTCAGTTGGTAGAGTGCAACCTTGCCAAGGTTGATGTCGAGGGTTCGAATCCCTTCGCCCGCTCCACTCCTTATCTTAAAGGAGATAAGGAATATCTACTCATCAATTTGGGTGAGGACATCACGGGGAAGGGTTGTCTGGTGACTTAAGAGAGCAAGAAAGTCGCTACTTGCTGGGAATGTTGCTATTTCTTTGGCAATGCACGATGAAACACCTTCATCAAAGGGTGGTGGATATTGGCTGACCGGTCTCTGGCAACGCAAAAGCACGTTGATCGCGGTGCTGGCGCTCTCGGCGATCATTGTTCATCTGCTTCTTCGCTTTGTTTTCCAAGCAACGCCTTGGATTTCCGAGATCCCTTTATCGGTAACGATCGTTCTGGGCGGTTTGCCGCTTGTGACCGATCTCCTCGTAAAGTTGTTCAAGCGGGAGTTCGGTTCGGACCTTCTAGGAGGGATTTCCATTTTCACTTCCGTTCTGCTTGGGGAATATCTCGCCGGTTCCATTATTGTCCTTATGCTTTCCGGAGGCGAAGCGTTAGAAGGATATGCCTTGCGCAGTGCCTCCTCCGTGCTGGCTGCACTTGCGAAACGGATGCCATCGATCGCTCATCGTAAAAGAGGCTCTGGAATTGTTGATATAGGGCTTCAGGAAGTGCTCGTGGGCGACACGCTGGTGATTTATCCCCATGAGATATGCCCCGTGGATGGCGAGGTCGTCGAGGGGCACGGCGTCATGGATGAATCCTACCTGACAGGCGAACCGTTTCTGATTACCAAGACTTCCGGTTCACTCGTGATCTCAGGCGCCATCAATGGCGAATCGGCCCTCACCATTATAACGACTCAGCGTGCCGCGGATTCGCGTTACGCAAAGATTATGGAAGTCATGCGGGAGTCGGAGGCCAAGAGACCACGGTTGCGGCGTCTAGGGGATCGCTTGGGGGCCATTTATACTCCGGTGGCGCTGATTGTTGCTACCCTTGCGTGGGTCATGAGTGAAGAGGCGCTTCGCTTCCTGGCAGTGCTTGTGATCGCCACGCCCTGCCCCCTGCTGCTTGCAATCCCAATCGCCATCATCGGTTCCATTTCCCTGTGTGCCCGCCGCGCCATCATCATCAAGAGTCCTGTGGTCCTTGAGCAGATCGCAGAGTGTCGAACCGCGATCTTCGATAAGACGGGAACGCTCACCTATGGCGAACCAAAGCTCACGGATCAACTTGTCGCCCCCGGTTTTTCGCAGCGTGAGGTGCTGACGCTTGTGGCAAGCCTTGAGCGATACTCCAAACATCCTCTGGCGAGAGCCATTCTTTCAGCGGCATCGGAGGAGGGGATTGAGCTGCCTGAAGCCGTCGAGGTCAGCGAACGAACGGGTCATGGCCTGCGAGGGATGGTCTCCGGGCACCAGGTGCAAATCACAAGCCGCAGCAAACTGGCGGATCAACATCTCCTGAATAGCGATCACCTGCCGCAGGTGGAAGGGCTTGAATGCGTGGTGGCGATCGACGAGCGCTATGCGGCAGCCTTCCGCTTTCGAGATGCCCCCCGGGCGGAGAGTCATTCTTTTATCAACCATCTGGGACCCAAGCATCAGTTCAAGCGTGTCATGATCGTCTCAGGGGACCGTGAATCAGAGGTGCGCTACCTTGCCCAGCAGGTGGGCATCAGTGAGGTGTACGCCCAGAAGAGTCCGGAGGAAAAACTCGCCATCGTTCGCAAGGAAACCGCGATGGCAAAGACCCTGTATGTCGGTGATGGGATCAATGATGCCCCGGCGATGATGGCATCGACTGTTGGCCTGGCGATCGGGCAGAACAGCGAAGTGACAACGGAGGCAGCGGGTGTCGTCATCATGGATAACTCCCTGAAAAAAGTGGATGAATTCATGCACATCAGTCGGCGGATGCGCTTGATCGCACTCCAGAGCGCGGTGGGTGGAATGGGACTTAGTGTCATCGGCATGGCCTTTGCCGCCTCAGGGCATTTATCTCCGGTCAGCGGGGCCATTTTTCAGGAGATCATTGACGTTCTTGCCGTTCTGAACGCGTTGAGGGCAGCTATTCCCCCAAAAGTTGTTCATGATCTCTGATCGATCTTAATCAAACCAATCTTTCTGTCCTCTTTTGCTTAGATAACCCATGAACCAGCAGCGTTGGCTTCGCATCATCCCGGTCGCGTTGGTCATGTACACGATTTCGTACGTGGACCGAACGAATGTCTCGTTGGCGTTGGACCCGGGGATCTCCTCCCTGATGCACGATCTGAAAATGGATGATAGGATGAAGGGGGAGGCGGCCGGCATCTTTTTTCTCGGGTATGTCCTTCTTCAAATGGCTGGCGGTTATCTGGCCGGGCGATGGAGTGCAAAACGATTGGTCGCGCTTTGCCTGGTCTTCTGGGGGAGTTGCGCGGTGGGGTGTGGCCTCGCGGAAACGTTTCACCAGTTTGAGTTGGCTCGCTTTCTGCTTGGGGCATCGGAGAGCAGCGTCTATCCGGCCACTGTGGTGCTTCTGGCTCATTGGTTTCCCAGGGCTGAGCGGGCTCGCGCCAATGCCTTCTGGAACTTGTGCCAACCGCTGGCGGTGATGATCTCGGCTCCCTTGACTGGATGGCTTCTCGGTGCCTACGGCTGGCGGACGATGCTTATCCTGGAGGGGGTTCTTCCTTTCGTCTGGCTACCAATCTGGTGGTTTTTTATCAGCGACCATCCTCGGGAGGCCTCCTGGATTTCTCCCTCGGAGAAAACGTTCCTTGAAACCACCTTAAAGCAGGAGGCTTCGTCTCTCGAACCGGTTGTCAAGATCGCGTTCTGGAGGAGGCTTCTCCGATGGGAAATCCTGGTGATGATCCTAATGAATTTCCTTCACAATTCAGCAGCCTACGGTTGCATGACCTTTTTCACCGAGGGGCTCAAGGGGAAGCATTTCTCCGCCGTTCAATACGGATGGCTCTTTGCGGCTCCCTATGCGCTCACGGCGGTGATCATGGTGCTCAACTCCTGGCACTCCGACAAAACCGGCGATCGGCGAGGTCATGTCTCGGCAGTCTATGCCATGAGCGGACTGGCTCTGATTCTCAGCGTGCTGACACGCGAACATTTCTGGCTTTCTTACGGATTCTTGTGTCTGGCCATTCCCGGCCCCTTTGCCGCCCTTGCACCGTTCTGGGCGATTCCTACGGAAACCCTCCCCTTGCAGGTCTTCGGTCCGGTGATCGGTCTGGTGAATGCTTTGGGCAATACGGGCGGCTTTGCCGGGCCGTACATCGTTGGATGGCTCAAGACGGCCTATCAGGGTGTTGCGGTTCCCTTCACCGCACTGGGACTGGGCCTTCTGCTTGCCGCCGCCCTCGCCTTCCTCCTGCCGAAGAGTCCTACGAGATCATAGGCGTCCTCAATGACCCGGTGGGTCGGAGCAAAGGGTGAAAACTAAGCGAGGAATAGATGCATCGCCCTAACCAAAAAATTCCAACCCATCTCGAGCTTTACTTCGTTTCCGCGTGTTTTCGGTTCTGAATATAGGAACTGCGGAGTGCTAGATACCGGTCGAGTGTGTTCTCCGTGGCGGCATCATAGGAACTCATATGTCCATGGAAATTTCTTAAGGAGTCGGGTGCCGTGAAGGCCGTGGTCCAGGCTGCGTGGGGAAGGATGAAGAACATCCAGGTGAGTGGGCTGAGGGCGGTGTCACCGGCAAAGCCCACAAAATCACGGCTACTCTTGGGTCCGATAATGGGCCAGACATGGTAGATGCCGTGACCGACTCCCCACTTGGCCAAGGTCAGTCCTGTATCGGTTTTGGGGACATTGGCGATGGAGGGAATGTGGTTGGAGACCTTGATAATCCCACCGACGCCGGCAACCGAGTTGACTAAGAACTTTTCTGTCTCAAGGCCGGCCGTGGAAAAGCGGGCCTGCAGTAGGTCGTTCACGACGCGGTCGGGGTAC
>WBXH01000086.1 GCA_008933015.1 Verrucomicrobiota bacterium
CAAGAGCGCTGCGATTGCTGATCCGAATTCTGCGGCAACCTCTTTCGCCAGAATCCGGGAGAGCGAAATTCAAGAGGCTCTGCAGGAACTCCAAGCCGAGGTGGCCGCCTCCGGAAGGGCCTACCAGGTCAGGGAGACGGCAACGGGTTGGCTGCTCTCGAGTGCTCCCGGATTCGCTCCATGGCTTCGTGCCCTCTATCCCGAGTCCAAGCCCACCAGACTGAGTGCTTCCGCCCTCGAGACACTCGCCATCATCGCCTACCGTCAACCGATAGCTCGTGCGGATATGGAGGCGGTGCGCGGAGTCTCCGTCGACGGAGTGATGCAGACGCTTCTCGATCGGGGACTGGTAAAGATCTCCGGTCGCGCCGATGTTCCGGGGAGACCCCTTCTCTACGCGACCACGCAATATTTCCTGGATCATTTCGGCCTGCGTCATCTCGACGAACTCCCGAATGCCTCCGAACTGCGCCATGTCCCCCTCCCCAAGGCGACGCCCGAGCCGGTTGCCGGAGAGCACGGCGATGAATCCACACCGGAACTTAACGGCGTCTCGGAAGAGGAACCGGAGGTCACGCAAGAGGTCGTGGAGTACATCGAGGTGACTGATATTCTGGAAGTCCGTGAATCTGTCGTTATAGAGGAAATTTCCTTTGACCATGTCGTTGAGGAAACGTCCGAGACTTCAGATTCCGAGGAGGAGCCTTTCGGGGAACCTGACACGTTGGAATAACGTTTTTGCATGGAGAATTTAAGCCAGCTTCGCGATGCAATCGATGCAATCGACGGAAAGCTTTTGGGCCTTCTCAATGAGCGGGCTCGCTTTGCCCAAGAGATAGGGCTGATCAAGGAGCGCAACGGGCGCCCGGTCTATGCACCCGAGAGAGCGGAGCAATTGATGAGGCGGTTGACCGCAGCGAGTGAGGGTCCCCTTGATGCCTTGGCGATCCGGGCAATATACCGCGAGATCATGTCCGCTTCGCTGGCGCTTGAAAAGGATACGGTCATCGCCTGTGAAGGCGGCGTGGGTGGGCGTTCCCATCGAGCCGCCAAGCAGCAGTTCGGATCCTGTGTCCGCTACACCTTCCATGCCTCACCAGCCTCCCTCTTCGAGGCCGTTTCGCAAGGAGGTGCTGATTGCGGGGTTATCCCATTCGGAGAGGAGGGCCCTGATGCCGCGGTGCTCGAGTTGCTCGCCGGTGGCACCGTGCAACTCTGTTCCCAGATCGTTCTCTATGAAGGGGAAGAGGCCGACACAGGTAGGCACCTGGTTCTCGGATCTATACTCAACACCCCCTCCGGAGATGATCAGACCGCTTTGCTGATCCGGCTTAATGATCAGCCAGGGGCTCTTGCTTCCGCCATGGAACCGTTCAAGGCTTCCGGAGCGAATGTTATTTCCATCCATAGTCGCCGCGCCCGGGAAGGTGGGCTACATCTCTTCCTTGAAGTTGCCGGACACGCCCACGATCCCCAGATGACGCAATCACTGGAGGGGCTTCGTTCAAACCAGCTCCCAGTGATGGTTTGTGGGAGCTACCCCTGTTTTCAATGAGCGAAAGTAAATCTTCCAATGCAGCCAAGGCTCCCGCCACGGTCAGGGCCGCCTGTTTTGATGGCGTGGTTTGGATCAGGGCGGAGGGCCGTGGAAATTATCAGAGCAGCGGCCCAATCCGTAAATTCGTTCAGGCAATGATCCAGTGCGGCTACCAGCGCTACGTTGTTGACCTTGCGGCTTGTGACCACATGGATTCGACGTTCATGGGAACGCTGGCTGGGCTGTCACAGAACATCGGCACGCTTGCCCAAGGATCGCTCACAATCATCAATGTCAGTCCAAGGAACATCGATCTTCTTGAAAATCTTGGATTGCATCTGCTCATCAATGTGGAGGCGCTTGGGGATCCCCAGCGGATTCCAGCGGAGGTGGGGGCAGCTCTCATGGAACTTCCCATGATGGAAAATCCCGAAAAGGAGATCATCTTGGCAGCTCATGAGGCTCTTGTGGCGACCAATCCGGATAACGCTGCTCGTTTTCAGGATGTATTGGACTATCTGAAACAAGAGAGTGATACCCAACCTGCCGGCTGAGTCACTCGGAAAGCAGGCGAAGTCTCGCCAACCTTTGGAAGGTTGTTCATACTGAATAGCCATGACGCTTAAGACCATTGAGCCTATGATCATCGGCTTCCTGACGGTGACGATGATTGCTCTTGGAGTCATCGTGTACGGATCCCGTCGGCGGGTCGGGCAGTTGAAGCGGAGGTCTGTCGAGATCCATCTGGAGGAACGTCGTGTTTTCGACTTCCTTCACGGACTGGGAGCAGCGTTTTCGGAGGGCGTTCCTGCGGGGGAGCTTCACCGCCTCATCGTCGAGGGGGCCTGCCATATTCTCAAGGCGGGTGGTGGCGCGCTGTATCTCGTCGATCGTTGCGGGAAGAATCTCCTCCCAACCTTTCTGACGAAAGGCTGTCCTCCGCTTGTGATTTTACCCGAAGCATTGGCACTCGAGGCTGCCTCAGGAGTCGCTAGCCAAGCTGTGGAGAGCTTTGTGCGGCTTCAGACCGTGCCGATGGGGATCGGTCTTATTGGGGAGGTTGCCGACTGGAAAGAGGCACGCTTTTTCCGGCGCCACGAGGATTTTGACGTCAGGCTTCTGAACCAGGGCCTTGGCTCCGCAATCCTCGGCCCGCTTTATTACCGGCAAAAGTTCCTGGGTGTCCTTGCTCTCGCCGAACGCACTGGAACCGATTCCTTTGGACAAACGAAGATCGAGGTCTTTCAAGCGATTCTGGAGCAATCGGCCTTCGCTCTTTTTAACCAAGCCATCCATCTTGCGGCGGGAGAAAAGCTTGCTATGGATCACGATCTCCAGATCGCTCGTGAAATTCAGAAGATCCTTCTTCCTTCCGAGGCTCCGAATCTGCAGGGATTCGAGATTAGCGGTCTGAACCTTCCTGCCAAAACTCTTAGTGGTGACTATTTTGATTACCTGCCGGTTGATGAGGATCATCTCGGCATCGTGATCGCGGATGTCTCCGGGAAGGGTGTTCCGGCCTCCCTTATCATGGCGATGTGCAGGAGCGCACTGAGAAGTCAGGCCCCCGGTCGTCTTTCGCCGGCGGCGGTGCTGAGTGACGTCAACAGGCAGCTTTATCCCGACATGAAGGAGGACATGTTCATCAGCATGGCTTATGTCGTCTTGAACAGGCATACCGGTGAGGCCCTGCTTGCGAGAGCCGGGCATGATGCTCCGTTGATGTACCGATCTGCACAGCACCAAGTTGAGCGCTTTAACCCCAAGGGGATGGCTGTGGGGATTGACAGCGGCGTCGTCTTCGATAGGTTTTGCACCGATTATCCTCTCCACATCGGCGAGGGGGATCTGCTGCTACTCTACACCGACGGTCTGACCGAGGCGCTCAATGCCGAGGGAAGTGAATACGGTGTGGAACGGCTCTCCGGAGAACTTCTGGAGAGCGCCGGTACCGGGGTGGAAAAAACCCTGCAACGTCTGGCCAGTTCCGTTCTAGACTTTGCAGGGAAACAACCCCAGCACGATGATATCACGCTAATCGCCCTTCAAAAACTCGCCCTTCAAAAAATTCCTCATCCGACCAACACAAACCCACAGAATTATCCGTGAAAAAGAATCACCCCGACACAGAAAACCCTGAGCCTTCTAAATCTGAAGCCAAGACTACCGAGATGGAGCAGAGCACCGCAGGGGATTTTTCCATAGCCGCAGACCCCCAGGCAGAGATCGAGCGCTACCGCGATCAGGCCTTACGCTCCGCTGCTGACCTTGAAAACTATCGCAAGCGAATGATTCGAGAGAAAGAGGAGGCAATCCGCTTCGCCAATGCGGGTCTCTTTGAAAAACTTCTGCCGATCCTGGATAATTTTGAACTTGGTCTTGAGGCGGCTCGTGGTGACGCCTCGGCTAAAGGGATTGTC
>WBXH01000087.1 GCA_008933015.1 Verrucomicrobiota bacterium
AGTTCAATCTCGTTGACGCTCATGGCGAGCAACTTCTTGAGACGGTTGTTCTCCTGACTGACTTCAACCGGGGTCTCGTCAAACTCAACCTGCGTGTCGTCAAAGTTAACGAAGACATCGAGGTGATGGCGGAGAATCGCTGCGGACTGAAGCAGCGCCTCGTCCGGGGTGAGGCGGCCGTCGGTCCAGATCTCTAGGATGAGCTTGTCGTAGTCGGTACGCTGACCGACGCGGGTCTGTTCGACGGCATACTTGACCTTCGTCACAGGGGAGAAGATCGAGTCGATGGCAATAACGCCGATCGGCTTGTCCGGGCTCTTGTTCTCATCTCCGGTTGCAAATCCGCGGCCGACCTTGACCTCGAACTCGGCTTCAAACTTCATCTTCTTGTCGAGCGTGCAGATGTGCTGGTCGGGGTTGAGGACCTCGCACTGGGCGGTGGATTGGATGTCACCGGCGGTGACGACCCCCTGCTTGTTGACCGAGAGGGTCAGGTTGCGTGGCTCGTGGTCGTGGGCCTTGAACTTGACCTGCTTGAGGTTAAGGATGATTTCAACCACGTCCTCGACGATGCCGGGGATGCTGGTGAACTCATGAGGAGCCCCCTCAATGCGTACCGAGGTGATGGCGGCACCCTCCAGTGAGGAAAGAAGTGTGCGGCGCAGTGAGTTTCCGATCGTGTGGCCGTAACCGGCCTCGAAGGGTTCTGCTACAAATTTAGCGTATGTTTCTGTGGCGGATTTCTCGTCCTTGACGAGGGTCTTCGGCATTTCGAAGCGACCGAGGCGGATAGGCATGATGTCTGATTTTTTTGTTGCCGGGTTTCCCTTGTCGCGTGGCGGTGATCGGCAAGTGCAGACCACCCAAGGACCGACGGCATGATGTTTTAGCGCGGTTTTTTACGATAGCCGTGGAAAGCTAGGCTGCAAGGATGAATTATGAGAAATGAAGGCTGTCATGCCCAAGGAACTAACCAGACCCCTTTCAGGAGCGAGCATTCAATATTCTGACCTTTTTTTTGAGGCGCAAAAAAGCGCCGCCCCCTTCCGGGAACGGCGCTTGAATTGATGAGATTGTTCCAGCCCTTTATTTGAGAGGAACAGACTTGATTGTCTGAATGACGCGGCTTGCGATCTTGTACGGATCACCTTGGGAATTCGGACGTCGATCTTCAAGGTAGCCCTTGTACTCGTTGTTTACGAAGCTGTGAGGGACACGGATCGAGGCTCCACGGTCGGCGACACCATAGCTGAACTTGTCGATCGACTGGGTCTCGTGGAGACCGGTCAGACGGAAGTGGTTGTCCGGGCCATAGACGGCGATGTGCTCGTCCTTATACTTGTCGAAGGCTGCCATGAGCTTCTCGAAGTACTTCTTGCCACCCTTCTCACGCATGAACTTGGTGGAGAAGTTGCAGTGCATGCCGGAACCATTCCAATCGACATCCTTACCGAGCGGCTTGCAATGGAACTCGACGTCGACGCCGTACTTCTCACAAACGCGCATGAGGACGTAGCGGGCGAGCCAGATCTCGTCGGCCGCCTTTTTGGAGCCTTTGCCGAAGATCTGAAACTCCCACTGACCCTTGGCCACCTCGGCGTTGATGCCCTCGTGGTTGATACCCATCTCCAGGCAGATGTCGAGGTGCTCCTCGACGATGTCGCGGGCAATGTCACCAACAGAGTTAAATCCCACCCCGCAGTAGAAACGGCCCTGACCCTCTGTGGGGAAGCCGCCTTTCGGGAAACCTAAGGGAGCACCATCCTTGTAGAGGAAATATTCCTGCTCGAAACCGAACCAGGTATCGGGATCATCGTGGATGGTGGCTCGGGAATTGGATGGATGGGGCTTGCCGTTGGGAAGCATCACCTCAGCCATCACCAGGTAACCGTTTTCGCGGGTTGGATCGGGGTAGAGAGCCACCGGCTTGAGCAGACAATCAGAGCTTCTCCCTTCAGCCTGACGGGTCGAACTGCCGTCGAAACCCCATTCCGGAAGGTCTTTGAGTGTCGGAGGCTTGGTGAACTCCTTGATGGTGGTCTTGCTGCGGAGGTTGGGGACGGGTTCGTAACCGTCGAGCCAGATGTATTCGAGTTTGTACTTGGCCATATAATGGGTGGTTGTGGTGTCTTCTGTCTTTTTTTATTCAGTTTTCACCGAGCGGTGTGCCGGGGGAACTGTATATTCCGACTTTATGATCGGTTGCAATAGGATCAAGCAACTTCAATGCCAGAATAACAAATTCTTCACCTTCCGAAAATTTCGAGGCTGTTAGCGGTTTAGGCTGTAGTCTGGTAGGGAAAGAAAAACTAGGCCTTTGATTCTTGAAATTGCCTCTTCCATCCCTTGTCGGCTCTCTGACCTAATAGTCTTCAGCCGAAAAACCTTCTGTCTTTTTCATTATGATCACCGTCAAGGACACCCAGCGCGCAACCGTCCAAGTTTGCTTCGATGGAACCGTCCGCAAGGCGTTCCGTGGTCCAAGGGCTGAGGAACGCTTCACCAACGAGGTCCGGATTCTACGTTATTTGGAGCGGGCAGGGTGTGATTTTGTGCCGCGTGTCCTCTCAGCGGATCCCGACAAGCTTCTAATGATTACGACCAATTGCGGATCACGTGTCGACCGCCTTGATCCCGAACGTTGCAGTGAACTCTTTGCGGAACTCGAAGCATATGGCGTCCGCCATGATGACCCGGAAATGAGGAACGTCACTTACCGCCAACAGGATGGCCGCTTCTGCCTCATTGATTTTGAGTTTGCCTCGCTACTGAAGGAAGAGAGCTTCGGAAAGACTAAACCAACATCTCCGACCTCTTCCCAACCTCAGCGTCACTTTGAATGGTCGGGATGCACCGACCCGGGGCCATTTCGGACAAACAACGAGGATTCCTTCCTCGGACTCTCCATCGACCCGGCAGGGGTAAGGCATCTCGGTCGTACGGGTTCAGCAAACACTGCCGGTAACGACCTGCTCTTTGCTGTCAGTGATGGGATGGGTGGTGCCAAGGCAGGTGAGTTCGCAAGCCAGATCGCCATCGATAAGATTACCCGCAGATTTCCTCCCCTGATCGGAAGTCGGGGAGAGGGACGTCCAATCGGATACCTTCCAGCCTTTGCGGCACTTTTTGCCGAAATTAACAAAGCGCTCCAACATCTTGGGGATAGCTACGAGGAGTGCCATGGAATGGGGGCAACACTCAGCCTCTGCTGGTTCTCGGGGGAGAACATGCACTTCGCCCACGTGGGTGACAGCCGGATTTACCATCTTCCATCTGCGGTAAAAGGGGGAGTGATCCGCCAACTCACCGAGGATGACACGCATGTCGCCTGGTTACTCAGGACGGGTCAAATTAGTTCGCTGGAGGCCAGGATGCATCCGGCAAGGAATCATCTGCAAAAGGCTCTTGGAGCGGGCAATCAATTTGTGACTCCTCAGGTCGGAGAGATTGTCTGCCAACCCGGAGACCGATTTCTGATCTGCACGGATGGAGTCACCGATGGACTTTCTGACCAAGCGATTGTCGAAACCCTGGAGCAGGGCCCGAAGGACCTCTCTCCCGCCGAGCATCTCGTCCGTGAAGCGATCAGAAGCTCAGGAAAGGACAACGCAACCGCCGTGATCGTGGCTATTTCCTAACCGCAGGCTCAAGACGTCTCGAGAAAGCTGAGCTTTCGCGCCCATCCCCTTGGAACAAAGAGCCAAGGCATTCACTTTACCCTCTGCGCTTCTGCGACTCTGCGCTTCAGCCTATTCGCTCGAAACTTCTTAGTGTCTACTGCATCGGCTGGCCGGCTTCGTAACGAGCCAACTCCTCAATTCTCCTCACGTGGCGCCCCCCCTCAAAGGGAGTGGAGAGCCAGGTATCGACAAGGCGCTTGGCGGTCTCTAGCGAGA
>WBXH01000088.1 GCA_008933015.1 Verrucomicrobiota bacterium
GGATCCCCCCACGACATCTTTGCGCCGTTCGTTAAGTCCCAACTCAGCCAATCGTTCGTCGATCCGACGTTGACGTTCCCTCCGTGAGAGGTGGGGAGCTCGTATCGCAGCCGCAAACCTTAGGTTTTCCTCAATGGTGAGCTGCTCGTCAAAGGCGTCGTATTGGGGAATATAGGTGATGTATTGAAGGAGAGTTTGAAGGTTTGAGTAGAGGGGAAGCTGGTTCAGCAGGACTTCCCCGGCCACGGGTTGAAGTTGACCCGCAAGAGCCCGGAGGAGTGTGCTCTTGCCGCATCCGCTTGCACCCATCACGCAGATCATCTCTCCCCGTTCGATGCTGAAGTTAAGGTTATCAAGTGCCGTGTCCCCACCACGGAAGCGGCAGAGGAGATCCCTCACTTCCAGCGACCTGATGATATTGCGTTCCTCCTCGATGATCCGATCGGTGAAATTGCACCGGAGGACCTGCCCAGCATCAATGCGTATGGTGTCACCATCGACTAGCGCCAAGGAGCCGCGCACGGGGATGCCGCGGACGACAATCGGTCGGTCCGCCTGAAGCACTTCGACACGCCCGGTCTTTTCCTGATAATCACAATGAATCTTTAGTGTAATTTCTCCGCCGATTCCGGGTGAAAGCAGGATGTCATCGTCGTCGAGTTTATTGGGGTTGTTTGATGCGATGTACTCCGTTTTTGCTCCCTTGAGGAGAAAACGTCCGCCAAACGACCCCACACGTCTTTTCAGCTCCTGAAGGTCCAGCTCTCCTCCGTCCCGGAAAAAAATCTTGTCACTTAACTGGGCGTCGACAGAGATGCCTTTGCGAAGAGGGGTGCTGCGAAGAGTTGCCCTCAGATCCTGAAGGGCCGTGACCCGAACCTTGAGCCCGAACGAGATTTCAAGGTCACTGTCTCGGCTGCGGGATTTTTCAAGGCGGACCTCTTCGTTATTGATCGCCACGTAGATGTGAGGAAGCGTCACATTCCTCTTCGCATTAAAATAGAAGATCAGGTCCTGGTTGGTGATCACTTGCTCGCCGACTAGAATACGCTGACCGGGATAAATTCTGCAGAATTCACCCGACTTCAGTAGTCTTCCCTGAACGATCAGACTCTTGCTGGAGAGGTTTTTCAGGATAATGAGGTTCTGATGCCTGTAGGCCAGAATGCGTTCGTCCTGAGTAAAATCCCGAAGAGCTACATCGCAATGCCCGGGGTCGCCGAAGGAGAGGGCTTCCAAGGGTGAAATTCCGGTCTGGAAGAATTCCGGGTTTGCCTGCTCGTTCGCATTGAGTTGGTAGACGATATCAATCGCCTGTGAGGCCATCCCCAGTCCCGCCATGAACTCATGGTACGCTGCGACCTGCTCCGGTTTCATGCCGGAGCGGGTGATGAGATCGTAGAGTTGAACGCCCAGCAGGATCTTCCTGTCATCACTGAGTTCCACCGAGAGTTTTGAGGCCATGGCGCCTAGGTCCTGCTGTTGTTCGAGGGCCTGACGGAAGAGTTTTCTGAGTTCGGAATAGACGGCTTCGGGATAATCATACCTCAGGAATCCAAGGCTTGAATCAATCTCCTCCTCGAGCATTTCACCATCCACCCGGGTAAATGCGGCAAGCACTTGGATCAGCGTCGGAAGAAGATTAGCGCTTTCAGCGATCATCTGGGGTCTCCCTCGTAATCGGCGCCAGCGTTTGCCGATGGAGCGCTGAAGTCGCCCCGCGCCGCGCAGCATGCTGTCGATCACCAGCACAGCTTTCTTCCGCTCGGCGTGAGCAACAACCGGGTTCTCTTCTCCGGAAACTGGTCCTAAGGGATCCATCAGCCTTTTATATTAGCAGGCCGCTCTCCGACGGAAAGCGAGTTTAGGCCCCATCTTTTCATTATCCGTTCAGGGGGCTCCGTAACGCTCCATCACTCTTTTGATGGAAGAGGCTCTGCCTGTTTCAGGATCCACCGTGACCAGAGCTCCTGATGCCATCAGGGGGCCCCGCGCCACGGGAAATTTCACCGGCAGGGAGGTTTTGAATCGCTCCACCACGGCTTCGGCATCCCTCCCTAGGATCGAGTCCTCCGGGCCGCACATGCCGGCATCGCAGAGAAAGGCCGTCCCTTTGGGGAAAATCTTTTCGTCGGCGGTCTGCACGTGGGTATGGGTTCCGATGACTAGGGAGACCAACCCATCCAGGTGGCGCCCCATGGCGATCTTTTCACTGGTGGTCTCTCCATGGACATCGACGAGGATGACATGGGTCTCCTTCCTCATGCGATCCACTTCCGCTGCGGCCACGAGGAAGGGATTCTCCAGCGTATTATTCATGAATGTCCTGCACTGCACGTTGAGTACCCCGATCGGGCCGTGGGAGGTATCGAGCACGATACTCCCGTTTCCCGGTGTCCCGGAAGGGTAGTTGGCGGGTCGTAGAAGGCGGGGCTCCGTTTCCAGAAACGGAAAAATTTCCTTCTGATCCCAGATGTGATCGCCGGAGGTGATCACCGCAATGCCGCTTCGCATCAGGTCGATTGCCAACTTGGGAGTGATCCCTCTACCGGCCGCTGCGTTCTCACCGTTGACCACGACGAAGTCTGCATCGCCCCGCTCCAGATAGAGTTCCGCCGTGCGGCAGGCCGCGATCCGACCGGGTTCACCCACCACGTCGCCAAGGAAAAGGATTTTGACCATCCGTCGGTTTTTATCGAAACCTGCCCCCGGGACGATGTAAAAATGAATCAGAGTGAAGAAACTTCTCCTCCTTAAGCCTGCAGGCTGGGCCTTGGGTATCATCTTTTGTCTGCTGGTATCACCGCCACAACTCCCTGCAGCCCTACTTAGTCCCCTTGCAGAGAAGCCCGACTGGTCAACTCTCGCCGGGTATGGCGGATCGATCACGGCCCCCGAGCTTGAGCGACTTCTACAGAAGGTCTACGTTCCCGATGGATCATGGAGGCAGTGGATCGTGATCACCCCCTCCCAGGCTGTGATTACTCCTCATCCTGGAGCCTTACCAAGTTTCCTTCCCTTGGCACTCACGGAAAATGGGGCCAAGATGCCTCCGAGGTATTGGAAAAACCGCGCGGAGCGCTCTCCGTTGCCGGGAAAGCCTCTTAACGGACTGCGGATAGCCATTGATCCCGGACACCTTGGAGGGGATTTTGCGCAAATGGAGGCCCGATGGTTTAGGATTGGTAAGAGTCGCCCTGTCGAGGAGGGAGAGATGACCCTTATTGTGGCCAAATTGCTGAAGTCGCGTCTTGAGTCGATGGGAGCGGATGTCTGGCTGACACGTACAAAGAACGGAGCCACCACCTCACTGCGACCTTCCAAACTCAAAACAGCCGCGATGGGCTCACTTCAGGAGGAGGGCGTCCCGCCCACGCAAAAGCGTCTTGAATCGGAGGCTGAGCGATTGTTTTACCGTGTCGGGGAGATCCGTAATCGCGCTCGCTTGGTCAACCGGGTGATCCGCCCCGATCTGGTCGTCTGCCTCCACTTCAATGCCGAGGAATGGGGAGACTCCAGGCATCCCGTTCTCACCGATAAGAATCATCTTCACCTTCTCCTCAGTGGTGCCATGTCGGGTGCGGAACTGCTCCATGAGGATGAGCGGTACACCATGCTTCTCAAACTTCTGGGCGGGACTCATGCTGGGGAATTGGGGGCCTCAGAATACGTGTCCAGATCCCTTGCTACTGCGACGGGACTTCCCCCCTTCACTTATCATGGTTCCAATGCCCTTGCAGCCTCCTCCAATCCCTACCTTTGGGTCAGGAACCTGATGGCCAACAGGCTTTACGAATGCCCCGTGGTCTATTGTGAGCCCTACGTGATGAACAGCCGCCCCGTCTTCAACAGAGTTCA
>WBXH01000089.1 GCA_008933015.1 Verrucomicrobiota bacterium
GGATCAAAGGAGGTAGGGAGACGCCTGGAAGGTACTTTCCGTTCTGACCCGCAGAACGCATTGCTTCCACATGAACGGGATCATGCCCCCAAATGGTGACCTCCTGCCCCCGCTTGGCCATCAGGAGAGCAAGGGCTGTCCCCCAGCCCCCGGCACCGATCACGCTGACCTTGGGAGTGCTCATTGTTTGGCCCTCCTCTCCTTGATTGTCTTGGCCTTCTTTTCGAAACGAGGTTCGGTACCCGCCCTCAGTCGGGCGATATTCGAGCGGTGCCGCCAGATGGCCAGCACGCACATCACAACAGCGATGAGCAGCGTGAGCCAATCCTTCCGGTGCATAATAAAGAGTACCGAGACGGATGTTGGAACGGCAAGCGCCGCGGCGATCGAGGCCACGGAGACAAACCGAGTCGTGGTAAAGAGTAGTAACCACGTACCGAGACAAAAGAGGAAGGCCCCGATGCCGAAAAGACCGACAATCACCCCAGCGGAGGAGGCGATCCCCTTGCCCCCCTTAAACCCGAGCCAGACAGGAAAGCTATGCCCCAAAAGGGTACAGAGAGCAGCAAGCGCACCCGTAGCGGAGGCAGGATTCACCCCATGGGCGTGGCCCCAATCAAGCGCAAGCAGGACGGGCAGCAATCCTTTCAGGAAATCCAAGAGGAAGACCGCATAGCCCCACTTCTTACCCAGCACGCGAAGCACATTGGTCGCCCCGATGTTGCCGCTCCCCTTGGTACGGATATCGATGCCGCAGAGTCTTCCGGCAAGAAAACCGAAGGGGATCGATCCCAGCAAATAAGAACCAAGTGCGATAAGTAGCCAGGGGATCCAAGATTGGAAAATCACCCGACAATCTCATCAGTGTGGCGATGAGGAACAAAGGAAAATTCTTCTGTGCAGGCGGAAACTTGGACTAGGTTGGCCCCATGCACCTCCTAGTTTCACGTCATCTCTTGCCGGCTCTCCTCCTGCTTTCTATGGTTTCCTGCATGTCCGCACAGACCCCCTCGAGGTTCACAAATAACACAAACACCGTGCCTGTACGCCTGATTGGCCCCGATGGTCAACCGGGCCCTGTTGTGCAAAGTCCCCGCGTCGTGAAGACCGATGCGGAGTGGGAGAAACAGCTTGGCACTGCCGCCTATCGCGTTCTGAGAGCTAAAGGAACCGAGGCCCCCTTCTGCGGAAACCTGCTGGATAACCACAGGGATGGCGTCTACTTCTGTGCAGGTTGCGGACTGCCCCTCTTCGCCTCCAGCTCGAAGTTCAACTCCGGCACTGGCTGGCCCAGCTTCTACCGCCCCTTCGCCCCGGAAAACATCACCGAAATCCGTGATGTCTCCCTCGGCATGGTTCGCACCGAAATCCTCTGCGCCCGCTGCGGTGGCCATCTCGGTCATGTCTTCGATGATGGTCCAGCACCGACTCACCTCCGCTACTGCCTCAACTCCATCTCCCTCGTCTTCAAGGATGATTCCGAGGTAAAGAAGATAGGGGCTGATGCAGCGAAATGGTAACTGCAAGACCAACACCGATCGGCTCTATAATCTCAAGATTCAAGGATTCCAGATAATGCTTTTGGAAATCATTATCTGATCATCGAAATGGAAGTAACACTTGAAGGTTTTTCCTTCCAGCATCCCCGGCATCCAATACTGATCATCCTGCCACATGTCATGATAGGGAATCGCTGAAGGCTCCATCCAGTGGGGGATCGCCTCGTCGGTCTCCACCGGTTCTCCAACGCATCCCTCGGCAGTAAAGACCACGCAGTGAAGCGCCAACCCATCCACAAACTGGAAGTGTAGTTCTCCCCGCTCGGAAAGATTCAGCGGTGTTACACAGAGCTCCTCCTGAGTCTCTCGGATCGCGGCCTGCAGCGGGGTCTCCCCGGGTTCCAAGCGCCCCCCCGGTCCATTAATTTTCCCAGCACCGAGTCCACGCTTCTTCCGGATCATCAGGATCTTCCCCTCTTGCATCACAAAACAGAGTGACGCCCTCATCGTCGGTTGCCAGTGCTGCCAGAAGGCGAGATCTTGGGAATCCATACGAGGTGAAAGAATATGGCCGGGGCTGCTTCGATATTCAATCCCGCCCTCCTTCGGTTGCGGTTTTGTTACAAAAGCCCCCTTGAACACAATCGGAAGACATCGCACCATAGGGCTTTATGGAAAAAGGGCATCACTCCCACTTCATCAACCGCGGCCTCAGCTGGCTGGAGTTCAACCAGCGGGTGCTTGATCAAGCGCTAGACAAGGATAACCCCCTGCTGGAGCGGCTGAAGTTCCTTTGCATTGTCAGCTCCAATCTTGACGAATTCTTCGAGGTCCGGGTCGCCGGACTCAAGCAACAGGTGCAGACCAACACGGTGGCCCTGGCGCCCGATGGCATGTCCCCGAAGTCGGAGTTGGCCGCGATCGCCAAGCGGGCCCGCAAGCAGGTCGATGACCAATACCGCTGCTGGAACCAGGAGGTCGAGCCCGGCCTTGCCGCCGAGAACATCAAATTTCACAATTTCCCCGAAGTCCCCGAATCGGAGAGGGCTCACTTCGAGAAGTTCTTCCATGAGCGGATCTTCCCGGTGCTGACACCGCTAGCTATCGATCCCTCTCACCCCTTTCCCCAACTCCTCAACAAAAGCCTCAACATCATCGTGCACCTCGAGGGTGAGGGGCTTAATACCGATCTGGCGGTTGTGCAGGTGCCGAGAATCCTCCCCCGTGTCGTTCCCTTCGCCAATCAGACCGACGAGCAGGGACACGACTTCGTCTTCCTCGGAAGTATTATCAAACACTATGTCGGATCCCTCTTCCACGGGGTCAAGGTGATCGGCGCGCATCTCTTCCGGGTCACCCGCAACAGCAACCTTTACATCGACGAGGAAGAGGCGGATAACCTGCTTCACGCCATCGAGGAGGAGCTCCGCCATGTGAACCGAGGCGCAGCCGTGCGACTGGAAGTGCAGGATGACTGCCCCGATCCGGTGGCTCACCGCCTGCTGGAAATCTTCAATCTCGGGCCGGGCGATCTCTACCGTCACCACGGCCCCATTAACCTGACCAGGCTGATGCCGCTGGCCCTTTCGATCGATCGTCCCGATCTCCGGGACAAGCGCTTCACACCGGCCATGGTCGTATCTCTCAATGAGGAGGCCGACATCTTCTGGCACATCCGCAAGGGTGATATCCTGATGCAGCACCCCTACGACAGCTTCCAAACGGTGCTCGATTTCCTCGGACAGGCGGCGGAGGACCCGAACGTTCTCGCCATTAAACAGACCCTCTACCGCACCAGCTCCGACTCACCGCTCGTCGCCTCGCTGATCCAGGCGGCCCAGAACGGCAAGCAGGTTACTGTCATTATTGAGCTGAAGGCCCGCTTTGATGAGGCGGCCAACATCAAGTGGGCCCGCCTCATGCGCGAAGCCGGAGTGAATGTCATTTACGGCATCGCTGGACTCAAAACCCACGCGAAGGCCATGCTGGTCGTCCGGCAGGAGGGTGAAGTCATCCGCCGCTATGCGCATCTTGGCACCGGCAATTACCACCCCTCCACCGCGCGACTCTACACCGACCTAGGCTTCCTCACTGCCCGCGAGGAACTCACTTCGGATGTGGCGACCATGTTCAACATCCTCACGGGTGTCTCCAAGTTCCCGGGCATGAGGGAGCTCCTGATGGCTCCCTA
>WBXH01000090.1 GCA_008933015.1 Verrucomicrobiota bacterium
CAAAACGCACCGGAATATCTTTTCCATCCCGAGAGGGCCTTCTTGCTTCCCTCTGGTCAAAACGGTGATCAGCAAGTTGCCTCTAAGAGTCTTTCGGCCTCTCCCTCCCTGAGGGTTGCGGCATACGAGGTCTCTTTCTCTGATCCCCTCGTTCTCATCGATAAGGAGGTCTTTAGTGCGCACTTTGTTTCCGCACTTTGGATGGGTGGATCTGATATGGTTCCTCACCAACGCAATGTTCTGATTGTGGGATCCGATTATGCTGTGATTGTGGATTATCTCTACGGAGCAGGAGACAAGGAAGTCACTGTGGACCGCCTGCTTAACTTCACCTTCCTGTCCGCATCGCTGCAACCCAGCATCGATTCCGAAGGCGCTGGTTGCCTGTTTTCTCCGTCTGATGGAGGGAAGTCATTCCGCTTTCAATCTCTCACATCCGCAACAGTCACTCTGACACCCGATTCTTTTGGTAAGGGGGTTACCTTCTCCACCCAGTCAAAATTACCAACTCCCGTGACGACGATCATGCTGGCCGGGAAGGGTGAAAAGTTGCCCAAGGTGGACTATGTCAAGGCGGTCAACCCCATGGTCGTGAAGCTCAAGGTGACTTTCCCTGAAGGCCGGACCGACGAAATCGCCATGGCCTGGGAGGCACGCTCCCTTCACATCGGGAAGAGCGAGTTCGATGGATGGGCGGTCGTCCTCAGACATGATCCCAAAAGCCCCGGGGCAAACGCTCTGGAAAGTTCAATCGAGATCAAGTAAGGGCGATTGAAGGATTATGGCCGAATCAATCCATCAACCGACTCGTCATGGTGGTTGATGGATTCATTTTTGGTTTTATATTTTTTTAGATCGAGACGGAGCGAAGTTGCGAGAACTGGATTGTTATTGTTTTCTGCCAGAGTAATGGCTCGATTGATTGTCTGAATCGCTGCGACAAACTGGCCGTTTTCAGCGTAAGCGGCTGCGAGCGTGCGAAGGTGGGAGGGATTCGAATTGTTGCCCAGCTGATTGGCATTTTTAATTAATGCCAATGCTTTCACTCCGTTTCTCAGAGTGGGGTCTTTTGCTGTAGTGAGAACCCAAGCGAGATTGTTCACATAGGAGGTATTGGTAGGCTGTAGTGCAACGGCTTTTTCAAACTCATGCATGGCTTTCTCTGAAAGGCCTTGGGAGCCCAGAATGGAGCCAATCATATTGTGAGCGTCTGAGTTGCTGGAATCGATGTTCACGGATTCTTGTAACTGCGCCAGAGCCTCTTGCTGCCTTCCTGAGAGAAGAAGGCACCTGCCGAGATTGTAGCGAGCAACGGCGTAGTGGGGTTTTAGAGACACGGCTCGTTGAAGGTGCATCAGTGCATCTGATAGCTGGCCGGTTTGGAGCAAGGTGTTACCGAGATTGTTCTCCACCTCCATGTTTTCCGGAGTCATTTTTAGTGCCTTGTAGAAATGAGGCAATGCTAAGGCCGAGTTCCCCAGGGATGAAAGAATTGAGCCGATATTGTTTTCTGCCTCGGAGTTTCGTTCGTAGGCACTCAATGATTTCGTGAAGTATTCTAGCCCCTCCCTCATTTCGCCTCTTTGAAGCATGAGTTTCCCCATGTTGTTGAGGGCGTCCGGGCAGTTGGGGTCAATGGAGAGGGCGGTATTCAGTTCAGATACAAATCCAGTCAGATCGCCACTTTGCCAGAGTGCAAAACCCAAGTTGTTATGAGCAATTGGGCTCCTTGGGTTATTGAGAATAGTTGCTCTCCAGAGGTTCATCGGACTTTTATATTCCTGACACTTATTGAACGAGAGGATCGCAAGCAGTCCCGAGAGCAGTATGGCCGCATTGCATCGGAATAACCGATAAAACCTTAAAGGCATCACTCCTTCACAGGAGACCATGAGTCCGGCGCCTGCAAGAGAGAGCGGTCCCATGCTGGCGAGATATTGGAAGTGATCCGCCACCCTTGAGAGTCGGAAGAACGCGACATCAAAGAAACCTAGGATAGGGAAAAGCGAGATCGTGAAATAAGCGAAAGCAAAAAACGAGGCGTGAATCCATGGATGCCTCATTTTTGGGTAGAGAAAAATCAGAAGTGCCACCATGCACAGCAGGGGAATCAAGGCGACAGCAAACTCAAGAGCGCTACCCCCGCTCATTTCCCAGCGCGGGTAAATGAAGGATAACTTTGCGGGCCAGAGAAGCTTGCCAAGATAGAAACAAAAGGCCCGACCTGCCATGATGAGTCTCTCACCGACGCCAGCTTCCCAGATTTTTCCCACGGCCCCGGCATGGATTTTTTCGGAACTGATCGTCCAGAGGGCAAAGGCAAGCGAGGCCAGGAAGAAAGGTGCGAGTTGGAGCGTGTCCCTGATCCTCCAGTTCTTTTCCCTCCACCACCAGCAGAGTGAAAGTACGGCGGGAAGCATCACGGTCGACGACTTGCTGAGCATCGCCAGCAGTCCGCACAGCAGGGCAAAGGTGTAGGCTCTGATGGCCTCGCCCCCACGGCCATCCTGTATCATCCCCCTCCAGTGAAGAAATCCAAGGATGCTCAGGAGATAGAAGAAGGCTGACTGCGTGTTCTTGAGTTCGCTTACCCAGGCAACGGATTCGACCTGCACGGGGTGAAGAGCCCAGAGGGCTGCTCCGACCCAAGCTCCCCTGACGTCAAGGCAGGAAAGCACACGCCAGAGCAGAATCGTATCCGCCACATGAAATAAAAGCGTGAGAAGGTGGTAGGGTAGCGGGGAGTCACCCCACAGTGCGTGCAGGAACCAGAAGCTCGTGAGGGTGAGTGGAAAGTAATCCGCAGCCCGACTGCTCCAGATGCCTCCTAGGCCCAATGGACCGCTGATACAGGAATTGCCCGTGATATTGATGTCATCATCCATGATGAAGCCGGCATGCCAGACGGGTAGATAGACTAGCAGGGTGACCGCCACCAGGCATGCCCCGATCACCCAGTTCCAAGAGGAACGGGTGATCTTATCATGAGTGGATGAACTGGTATTTCTCATCGGGTTCATGGGTGGGAGGTCCCGTTGCGGTAGTTCAGGAGATCGTTCTGTAGGAAACCGCAAAGAGGGATGTTGCCTTGGGCTTCAGCCAGTTGGATGGCCCGTTCGGCGGTTTTTACGGCATCATCAAGGCGATCCATCGACGCATAGGCGGCGGCCAGGGTGCGAAGATGCGAGGGATTTTTTACTCCGTCCAGATGGGTCGCCTTCTCGGCAAGTCTTAGGGACTCCGGTCCGTTGCGTATCGAGTGGTCGGTGCATGTCGCAAGAACCCATGCAAGATTGTTCAAGAAAGCCGGGTTTTCTGGATCCAGTTTGATAGCGCGTTGCAGGTGGGCAATTCCCTTTTGAGGAGAGCCGGTTCCGGCCAGAACGCTCCCCAGCGTATTCTGAACTTCTGCCGACGAGGGATTGATCGATGCGGATTGCTGAAACTCCTGAATGGCGTCGCTTGGATTCCCTCTCCGAAGCAGGGCGTTTCCAAGATTATAGTGGGCCTCCGACGACCCCGGGATGATTTCAACGGCAAGTCTCAGATGGGGGAGAGCCTCATCGGATGAACCCGTCTGCAGAAGCGCGTTTCCCAGATTGTTATGAGC
>WBXH01000091.1 GCA_008933015.1 Verrucomicrobiota bacterium
CCTGCGGTGGTCTGGATCGGACTCATCAGCTACCCCCTCTACCTCTTCCACTGGCCCGCTCTTTCCTTCGTCCACATCGTCAAGGGGGATCTGCAAAGAGGACATGCTCCTAAGCCCGTTTACATAGCAGACGCCTTATTGATTAGCCTGATCCTCTCGGTGACTACCTACTACTTCATCGAGAAGCCGATCCGTCATCACAAATCCCGTTGGACCATCCCGATGTTGGTGGCCGCATTCATCCTCGTTGGAGCGATAGCGACTTCTATCGATAACGATATCATCCCTCCTCGTTATAATCCTCCGGATGTGTCGAAACTAAGTCAGGCTGCTCACGATGCAGATATGCTTGGGGGATGGACCACTCTTAAAAATGATATCCCATTCTACATCCAAAAAACCGGCGGTTCCGGAAAGCAGGTTCTATTTCTCGGCGATAGCAACATGCAGCAATACGCACCAAGAATACTCACCGAACTGATAAATAATGCTCCTTATGAACGCGGGGCTCTCTTCATCACCGAATCCGGAATTCCACCCATTCCAAACACTTATAGTAGTGAAGGAAAAAGCAGCGATCGGTTGTTGAAAGAAATCAGAGAATATATTTTGTCGGATCCTCGGATCGATCGGATCGTGATTTCCGCACGATGGTGCAATTATTTTAGCAAACCATCACGTTGGAAGACCGATGGGGTAGCGCTTGATACCCCTCAAGGAGAGGAGCAAGCACTGTCGCAGCTGGCATTCCTCATTCACCAACTCAGCTTGCAAGGCAGGAGGGTCTATCTAGTACTGAACATTCCCACGGGATTAGAGCTCGATCCCAAAGGGTTTTACCCGAGAAATTTCATTGGCAAGATTGATCCAAAGAAAAAGATTCTCACCAAAGAGAATTTCTTGAAGGAAAATGGAGCCGTGCTTGATGAGATCGCTTCTATTGCACGGAGAGCTGGAGCCGAGGTAATCGACCCCATGGACTATCTCTGCACAAACGGCATCTGTATTGCCGAAGATGAAAAAGGCGTGCCTATCCGATTTGACGAAGGACACTTGCGTCCTGGTTATGTCCGGGAGCATGTGAAGTACCTTGACCGGACAATTGTGCCTTGAATTAGGGTTAAAGGCTTTTTCCATGACGACTCTCAAGTACAGATCAGATATCGATGGATTAAGGGCCGTAGCCGTTCTTGGGGTAGTGATCTACCATGCCTTTCCCTGGATGATCCCAGGAGGGTTCATCGGGGTGGATATCTTTTTTGTCCTGAGCGGATACCTGATCAGCGGGATCCTCTACAAGGGGCATAAAAGCGGAAACTTCAGTTTCAAAGAGTTTTACGCACGGCGCATCCGGAGACTCTTTCCTGCGCTCATCACCATGCTGGTGATCACGATGGCCTACGGATGGGTGATCCTACTGCCGGATGAGTTTGAAAAACTTGGCAAGCATGTGGCCTCGGGCACCCTCTTCATCCAGAACATCATCTTCTGGCAAGAGAGCGGGTACTTCGACACGGCAGCGAGCCTGAAGCCGTTACTGCATCTTTGGTCACTTGCGGTGGAAGAGCAGTTCTACATCTTTTTCCCCATTCTGCTGATCCTTCTTTGGAAGAAGCCAAGGCTCATGGTTCCAGTCATGGGAGTATTGCTCATCGCCAACTGCATTCTGAATGTGGTGATGTCGGTTCAGAATAGCGTGAGCGACTTCTTCCTGACTCCGTACCGGGCTTGGGAGTTCTTGGGAGGAAGCTTGCTAGCCTGGTGGCATTATGACCTAGGCCATGAAGAAGAGGTGCCTGCCTATCGGGAGATGCTTTCGGTGGTGGGACTCCTACTTTTGGGACTTGGGATGGCCTTCATCCACACGGGGGATCCCTATCCGGGGTGGAGAGCGATCCTGCCTGTCGCAGGAACGTTATTACTGATTGAGGGCGGGCCGGGAACTGGCATTAAGGGTGAGGGTGCCTGGATCAACCGGAAGATCCTGTCTCATCCTGCGGTGGTCTGGATCGGACTCATCAGCTATCCGCTCTACCTCTTCCACTGGCCCGCTCTTTCCTTCGTCCACATTGTCAAGGGGGAGAGCCCAAAACCGGTTTATCTCATTGATGCGTTAGTTGTGAGTTTCGTGCTGACAGTACTGACCTACTACTTCATTGAGAAGAAGACTCGGCATAATAAATCCCAATGGATCCTGCCGGGATTGATAGTCTCTTTCTTGCTCATGGGGATCCTCGGTCTATTTGCTTGGTGCCAAGCCATGCCTTCTCGCTACTCCAACCCTCAGATGAGAAAGGTTAATCTCGTTATTCAAGAGCGGAATATGCTTTCGGGCTGGGAACAAGTAAAATCAAAGAATGGATTCTGCATGAATCGAATCGGCGGCAATGGTCAGCAAACATTGTTTTTCGGCGACAGCAACATGCAGCAGTATTCGCCCAGACTTCGTGAATTATTGAAAGATAACCTTCCGGATGAGCGTGGTGTTATCTCCATCGGCGAGGGGGGAATTGTGCCTATTCGCAACGTGTCTCTCAACCACTCCCCTGAATGTGAGAGGATGTTTGAGGCCCTTGATCAGCAACTCTCATCAAATCCCAAAATTGATCGCGTCGTGATAGCGGCACGATGGAGTTTCTACTTTAAACAAGGGTCGAATTGGAAAGTAGATGACCAGTATTCCATTGGACAAAATCCAGGAAAACAAAAGGCAATGAATGAGTTGGGAAAAACCTTCCGTAATCTTCGCGATCTCGGCAAGAAAGTGACTCTTGTCCTGACGATTCCGACAGGTGAAGAGTTGGATCCCAAAAGCAACTACACCCGGGGATTCATGGGTATCAGCAAGAGGGACAGAGGTGTGCTGACCAAGGAGGCCTTCTTGAAGGAAAACGGTGCCGTTCTTGATGAAATTGCTTCCATCGCCAGAACCAACGGAGTTGATGTGATCGATCCGATGGACTTCCTCTGCACGAATGGGGTTTGCATTGCTGAAGATGAAAAAGGATTTCCGATTCATTATGATGATGCCCACTTGCGTCCCGGGTATGTCCGGGAGCATCTCAAGTATCTGGATGCAACCGTGGCTCCCTGATTGCTTGGTGCGGCTATGAGCAACCTTAAGTACAGGACAGATATTGATGGATTAAGAGCCGTGGCGGTGCTTGGGGTAGTGATCTACCACGCCTTTCCCTGGATGATCCCGGGAGGGTTCATCGGGGTGGATATCTTTTTTGTGATCAGC
>WBXH01000092.1 GCA_008933015.1 Verrucomicrobiota bacterium
ATTCCTAACAGCAGGGATCAATCGCTCCCTGATTACCGAGACAGCGGCGATATTCATCGCTGTAGGAAAAGTGTCGTTAGAAGACTGTGACATGTTCACATCATCGTTCGGGTGAACGGGATTCTTGGAACCAAGAACCCCGCCGGCAAATTTGATCGCACGATTTGAGATCACCTCGTTGGCATTCATATTGCTCTGCGTGCCGCTTCCTGTCTGCCAGATACGAAGAGGGAAGTGATCGTCAAGCTTGCCGGCGATCACTTCATCGGCAGCCTTGCAGATCAGTTCCGCTTTCTCGGCTGAAAGCTTTCCAAGATCCCTATTGGCAAGGGCGCAAGCTTTTTTGAGCTCTCCCAGCGCCTTGATGAGTTCTGGAGGCTTGGTATCGTTTCCGATATCAAAATGTATCAGGGATCTAGCAGTCTGCGCCCCGTAGTATCGATCGTGTGGAACAGGAATCGCTCCCATGCTGTCTGTTTCGAGACGATGGGTCGCTGGATCAGCGATAGGTATGCTGCGGTCGCTCATTTCGGCAAAAGATCTGATACCATAGCCTTCTCCTCAAGAAGCTCATTGATGCTGAGTTGGAACTTGGCTTTTCCGAAGGCTCCGAGATCAACTCCCTGAACGATCGAGGCAATTTTTCCGTTGGAGCGTGTCGGAAAGGAGCAAATAAGCCCTTTTTCCACTCCGTAGGATCCGTCCGAGGCAACAGCGACGCTGTGCCATTCGGTCACAGGCGTGATCTCCCTGAGGGATTGAACTGTCTCTATGGCGGCGTGGGCTGCTGATTTTGCGGAGGAAAGGCCGCGAGCTGCAATAATGGCGGCCCCACGCTGCTGAACATCCTTGATGAAATCCCCCTCAAGCCAAGCACGGTCAGGTATATATTTACTGACAGGATCTCCATTGATGAGGGCATTCTCGAAATCAGGATAGAGGGTACTAGAATGATTGCCCCAGATGGCGAGATTGGTGACATCGCGCGTGTGAGCGTGAGCCCTGTGGGCAATAGAACTTTTGGCACGGTTCTCGTCGAGACGGGTCATGGCATGCCAGCGGCTTTCGGGAATACCCGGAGCATTTTTCATGGCGATGAGACAGTTCGTATTGCACGGGTTCCCGACAACGAGAACATTAATATCGTCAGCAGCGTTCCTTTCGATTGCCTCGCCCTGACCAATAAATATTTTCCCGTTGATACCGAGGAGATCTTTACGCTCCATGCCAGCCTTGCGGGGGACACTACCGACAAGAAGGGCCCAGTTTGCACCGCTGAATCCAACATCCAGGTCAGAGGTGGCCTCAATTGATTCCAGAAGCGGGAAGGCGCAATCGCTGAGTTCCATGACAACACCAGCAAGCGGTTTCATGCCGGGTTCGATTTCAATCAATCGAAGGATGACCGGTTGATCTGCTCCGAAGACCTGACCGGAAGCGATTCGTGGAAGTAGGGAATAAGCGATTTGACCGGCAGCACCGGTTACGGAGACAACGAGTGGAGGTTTCATACAATCGAGATCCTAGCTGGTCCACCCTGCTATAGAAATGAGAAAACCCGTTATGCCATCTGGCATAACGGGTTTTCTCGGGCGGGGGGGAAACCCTTTAAAACTTAGAGAGACTCTTTGAAAGCCTTGCCTGGTGTGAGGCGAACGCTCTTGGAAGCCTTGATCTTAATCTTCTCGCCTGTCTTTGGGTTGATGCCGGTACGTGCCTTACGGTTCACGACCTTAAAGGTTCCGAATCCGATCAACTGAAGGCTCTTGTGCTTCTTGACGAGGCCCTTGATGTTTTCGATGACGGCTGCGACGACTTTTTCGGCGTGTGCTTTGCTCACGTCTTTACCGAGGGACTTCTGAACTGACTCAACGAGGTGTAGTTTGCTGCTCATGGTTTATTGGGTTGGGTTATATGGAACTAATTGTCATGTGACGATGGTCATCCAAAAAAAACCTTCCCCTCCTGTCAACACTGATTCTTCATCAATCAAAAAAATATCATGGCCGCACACCCTGCACAGAACCCGCTTCACCCCGATCATCTGGCTTATTTCAAAAGCATCGTGGCCGCACATTTGGACCGTCTCCCCCTGATCGGGGAAAAAGCCTATGTTGCTCCTGGCGCATTCCTTTCAGGGGCCGTCACCCTTGGTGCACAGGCTAGCATCTGGCCGGGAGCCTCCCTGCGAGCCGACATAGCACCTATACTAATTGGTGAGGAGAGCAATGTGCAGGACAACGCCGTAATCCACGTCGCCACAGATCTCGGGACTACGATTGGACGGCGCGTGACAGTGGGGCATAGCGCCATCGTACACGCCTGCACGGTCGGCGATGGTTCGCTTATCGGCATGGGTGCCATCGTTCTTGATGGATCAATGATTGGTGCAAACTGTCTTATCGGAGCCCACTCCACGATATTGATGAACACGGTCATTCCTGCTGGATCGATGGTCGTCGGGTCACCTGCAAGAATCGTTCGAACATTATCATCCGAAGAACAGAGATCCCTTGGCGCCTGGGCTGATCATTATCTGATTCTTGCTCAAGGGTATCGACAACGTGGCATCATCCACCCTGCGTACACTCATTAAGGTACGGGTAGCGCAACGGGTAAAATTACTACATAATGAAGAGATGAATTCGAAAGACGTTCTCGAAGTCAGGATCAAAGCCGTTATTCCAACCACAAGCGGTAGCGCTGTCTTTCTTGGCAATGAGGAGAAAGTTTTTGTCATCTACACCGACCCCCTGGTGGGTAACGCGATTAGCATGCTTGTCCAAGGAGCCATCAAAGAGCGCCCCCTCACCCACGACCTGATGGGGATGCTGCTTACCTCACTTGGCGCCAAAGTCGAACGTGTCATCATCAATGATCTGAAGGGAGCAACTTATTACGGTCGCATGATCATCAGCCTGGAAAACGAACTCCAACAGCGTAAGGTCATCGAATTAGACGCCCGTCCCAGCGATTGCCTTGCAATGGCAACCCAGCAAGGTTCACCCGTCTACATTACCAAGGCAGTCTGGGATGAAGTCGAGGACATGTCCGGAGTCCTTAAGAAAATGAAGCATCTTCCCGAGGGGGGAACAGCTGGAGATGAATTTCCTGAAAAAGAAGAAGAGTAGCCCTCAAGAGACAACTCCTCTCCTACGTACCCTATTTTTTCCTGATTTTGAGGTGTAAATATGCCAACGCCTTCTTGC
>WBXH01000093.1 GCA_008933015.1 Verrucomicrobiota bacterium
CTGCCCCAGATCCAGGCCATGACCCGCCTTTATTGCAGCAGAATCATCCAGGTAGTATTCGTAAATCCAGCCGATGCTCGTGGCATCGGGCCCGAGTTTCGGGATCACCCCCTCGGGGAGCTTGAAGGGCAGAGAGTTGAGTCGTTCCAGCACCCGGGTCCGGGCAAAATAGACATCCACAGAATCGTGGAAGATGACCGTCAGCATGGAAAAGCCAAAGGCCGACTGAGCCCTCACTTCACGAACTCCGGTCAGGCCCTCCAGTGCCGTCGAAAGAGGATAGGTGATCTGGTCCTCCACTTCTTGGGCGGAGCGCCCGGACCAATCCGTCAGAACAATGACCTGATTTTCACTGAGATCGGGGATGGCATCGACAGGCGTCTGATAGATGGCCTGGATCCCAGCTGCGACGATAAGCAGGCTCCCGATCAGAACGAGAGGTCGGTTCGCTAAACACCATCTGACAAGACGATCAATCATCTGTCAGTTTGTTTGAGGGAAGCCTCTGCCCCCGAAGCTGGCAATCCCTGCATTTGAGCTTCCGCATCAATCAGGAAGGCACCCGCCGTTACGACTTTTTCTCCAGCGGTAAGTCCTTCAGTCACAGGCACCCACTTGAATGATCCAGAGGCTTCATCGTTGGAAAGTTCCCCCTCGGCACCTATCTTGACAGCCCTAAGTTCATAAGTGTTGAGAGCTGTTTCCACATAAACTAGCTGTCTACGACCTGTGTCGATCACCGCTGATGAGGGGACCGCAAGCAGTGATTTCATGACACCCAGTTCCAGGGTTCCCGTCGCAGAGAGTTGGGGAAGAAGCAGTCTTTTTGGATTGGGGACTACGAAGCGCGCCTTCACGGTTCGCTTCTGGGAATCCACTTCGCGGTCGATGAAGACCAACTTGCCCTTAAAAACATCTTCTGGGTGAGCCCTGCAATGAATACTGATTTCTTGGCCGAGCTTCAGGAGCGATAAATCCTGTTCATAGACATCAGCAACGAACCAGACCTGATCGAGAGGTGCCAAGTGAAAGAGCACCTTGTCAGGGGTGAATCGTTCACCGGCATGGGGAAGAGCGCCCAAGATCGAACCGGATCGTGGGGCTCTAATAATGAAGGTGCTATGGATTTTCCCATCTTTTTCGAGGGCTTTAAGATCCTCAGGAGTAATTCCGATTCGGGAAAGCCGCTCCCCTATGGCCGCTAACTGGGAGTCGTAGTTCCTTCTCTCATAGAAGGTCGCCAGCCACCTTTGTCGTAGCGTCTCTAGGTACGATCGCTGATCAGCAATAGCCTCGTTACTGTAAACCTCTAAAATCGGGGTTCCAGCAGAAACCTCGGTGGTATTATAATCGATCATAAACTTCTGAACACGCCCGCCGTAGTACCAAGTGAAGTCCGTATGAGCGTCGGAGATGTAGGCGATCTCTCCGAAGAGATCGACCTTCCGCTGAACTTTTCGCTCCTCCACAGGCGCGGTCCTGATACTGGAGACCGAACTCTGAGCAGCATCAAGATGAACGATGGTCTGCATGACCTCTTTAGTTTGCACAAGAATGGTGCTCAATGGTGGCTCTTCCACCTTTGAAGGGCTTAGGGGGTTGGTTACGGATGGTGAGGGCATCGGTGAACGCAGCGGCACCAAAGCCATCCTGCAAATTGGACAGTCGCCTGGATGATTCTGTCTGATCTGGGGATGCATCGAACAGGTCCAGATCGTCTTTTCAGACAATGTGATTGGTGAGGGCTTTTGCTTACATCCAATGATGGTCATAGGAACCATCAACATTAATGGCAGCGGAAGTAAGAGGAGGAGTTGATTGGTTTTCATGTCAGAAAGCGCAGACGGCCTTGATACCGATTCCGGGGAGGTTTCCAGACACTCCATTATAGTTGGCATAGGTTTGCAACACGCCATAAAGCTCCAAATTCATAGCAGAGTTAAGAGCGTAAGAGCTTCCAAAAAAGGCTCGATTCTCGGGAAGTTGCCCAGTTAGAAGATCTAAAAACCACTCATCGGCAGCATAGAGGGAGAGTCGGTTGGAAAAACCGGAGAGCTGGTATTGAAGGCGAGAGAGTTGTCGGAATTCCGCCATGTAGGCCCTACCCTCGCTTCCAGTCTGAAATCGTTGACGGCTAGAGAAATTCCAACGACCTCCTTTCCACTTGATCCGTGAATCGACGAAAGGCTGATAGCCAATTTGCTGTGATCCGGGGTACCGCCACGAAGAAAACTCCATGCCAGCCGTGAAATCATAACGAGGCGAATAACGCCAAAGAAGCTGTGGAACTACCTCATTGTAAACCCAGTAGGGTGAGGAGGAGAGAATCCTGTTTTCAGCCTCCAGAATGGCGTTGAGGCTATAGTTTAAGCGCTGCGAGACCTCGGCTTGTTGCCATGCCTCAAACCCGCTGATCGAGGTAGCCTTTAACTTTGAGATCAGTATGACGCTAGCTAGGAGGCATATCATGACCTCCAAGCAACCGGTAAAAGTTCGGATCATCCCTGCTGTTTTGAACTTCAGGGAAGATCGCATGGAAGGCGCCTACTTGGTGGAGGCTGCCTTCAGCTTTGCCAAATACTTTTCTGGGTCGGCATTGAATTTCTTCACGCAGCTGTTGCAGCAGAAGCTAACTTCTGTGCCTTTGTAATTGATGACGACGGGCGATCCCATTTCTCCAAGCTTTTCCCCAGAAACCACGCAAGTGGTCAGAGGATAAGCGTCAGCAGCATGGGCAATGGTTCCAAAGATAGCAAAGGCCAGAATCGGAAGGGCAAGCAGGAGTGATTTCATGTGTATTAATGGTTGATGTGATGGAAAGGGAATTCACTCCAATCTGTTATTACCCTGAAATCGGAAAATCCCCCCGACAATTTTAGGTATTCTTAACAGCTACGGAGTCTATGCCTGCAATGAACCAGCTTTAGAACAGGTATTCCAGGATCCAGAGAACTGACTCGCCGGCTAGGAGGCAAGAGATTCAGAATGAGTACTAGAGCCCTATTCTCAAGGTACCATCTGACAAGACGATCAATCATGGCCGGTCGATGGTTTCGGCTTCC
>WBXH01000094.1 GCA_008933015.1 Verrucomicrobiota bacterium
CGTTGGCTCACCAATGGATCCTACGACGCCTGGACCATCAGCCCTTTTTCATTCACTGGGGCATCCAGTGACACACATTATTATCTCGATACGACGGGAAGTAATCAGCCCGTGACCTTTGGAACATATTCCGGGGCAGCTCCTCTCTCCGCCGTGCCCCCTCCAATTGTACCTCTAACCCAAACCCTCAGCCCGTTTTACCCGGTCGCCAACCGGGCCTTCAGTATCACCCCGTTTGGTTTCCAATGTCCTGTCGCCAGCTCAGGCCTTCCTGTAACCATCGAGACTTCTCCTCCCGGGCTCGTCAGCCTTAGCAATAGCA
Organism: Verrucomicrobiota bacterium; assembly: GCA_008933015.1. Classification (GTDB taxonomy): domain Bacteria; phylum Verrucomicrobiota; class Verrucomicrobiia; order Chthoniobacterales; family UBA6821; genus UBA6821. The sequence goes on from WBXH01000094.1 coordinate 323, forward strand.
AGATCACGATGTTGGGTGTTGGCACGGTCACCTTGACCGCATCCCAAGTTGGCAACGCAAACTTCTCTCCCGCGGCACCTGTCACTACAAGCTTTGTGATCAAGAGGAGCTTTCAGACGATCAGGCCCTTTGCCCCGATATCAAGCCGGGTCTTGAGCAGCACGCCCTTTACCATTTCCCTTCCAGCCTCCACTTCAGGCCTTCCCGTGATCGTGACTGCAAGTCCATCGAACCGTGTGAGCATTTCAGGCAATACGATCACGATGCTCGGCACAGGGCTTGTCACCATGACTGCTTCCCAAGGAGGCACTTCAAATTTTTACCCAGCCTCCCAAGTCAGCACCCGCTTTCTGATAGCCCCGATCAGAAGTTTCGGCAAGTGATCTCCCAGTGATGATGCCATGAGTGTTTATCTTTGCAGAAAGGGGGGGCGGCAGGGCGTAGGCACGCAGGCCTTTACTATGATCGAGGTGATGGTTTCTCTCTTCATGATCATTGTTCTCCTGATGATTGCCGTGCCCGCAAGTCGCAGCGTGATGGCCTCGGCCACGGATGCCACAAGCGCTCATGTCATCGCCCAACTCAATGCCGCTGCACAGTCCTACCTCATGGAAAATAACATGACGTACTGGCCGTATCGGAGCGTGACGGATGGGGGGGTGCAGTGGTGGTTTGGATTCGAGTCCAGTGATAGCTTGGGTGCTGCGGAAGGTGGACGTTGGCTTGATCTGAACAGGGGGCCGCTCGGACCCTACATCGCGGCGTCCGGTGGAATGATCAGGGACCCCTCCTTCTGTCGCCAAGGGGATGTCTTCAAGCCCAAGTATGGCAACACCCACTTTGCCTATGGATACAACCTGCTCGTGCAGGGAAAGGGGAGCCTTGCTCTCAAGAATCCAGGGAGGGTTCCCGTCTTTGCGACGTGTGCACAGGTGAATACCTTTCAGTCTCCGGCCTCCGGATCTCACCCCATGGTGGAGGAATTCTACTACTTCGATACCTATGAAAAGACCGTTCATTTTCGGATCGGAGGGAGCGCCATGGTCGGCTTTGCGGATGGATCTGCAGGATATCTCAAGATGATGCCCGGAACGCTTGACCAGCGCATGCCTAATGCCAACATCGGACGGATTGATCCCTCACTTCTTGTCCCGAATTAACTCCAGTCACTTTATGAGTCCTAATAAATCCCTATCATTTCTCACTCCTCTGAAGAACTCTTCTCCCGCTCTTGCCGTGGCGATTCTCATGATGGGTTTCGGTATCTTTTTCCGCGTAATCCGCGCGGACTTGGCACCGGAGACCTTGCCGAACTTTTCCCCGCTCATGGCGGCGGCGCTTTGCGGCGCGGTCTTCATTCCGGGATGGCTGGGCCTCGCTCTGCCAGTCAGCTCTCTCCTTATTTCCGATGTCCTGCTGAGTCTCCATGATGGCGCGGCAATGAACTTCTCCCAACTTCTCTGGACTCTCCCCTGCTATCTTATTGCCGTGGCGATCGGTTGGTCCCTTCGCTCCCGACAGGTCGGACTCTGGCAGATTCTGTGCGGAACATTTGCCGCCTCCGTGATCTTTTACGTGGTGACCAATACCGGCAGTTGGCTCTGCTTAACGGCCTACACGCAGACGCCTGCCGGATGGATTCAGTCTATGACCACGGGCCTCCCCGGATTTCCTCCCACCTGGACCTTCTTACGAAACAGCCTGACCGGGGATCTGCTCTTTGCAGCACTCTTTGTGCTCTTGGAGAAAACTCTCTCAGCAAAGGCCTCTCAAGAAAAAGTTGCTGCCTAAAATGTTACCGAGCAGCGAGCCATTGAAGAGCAACGCCCAAGCGTGCCTGCCAGGAAACGATATCATGGGATCCGCCCTGAACTCGTTGGATGGTGAACTCGCTCCCATCACCCCATCCCTTGCCACGGAGGATAGCGCCGAGATCGCGGTGGTACGGTTCGTAGCACTCGTCGAGTCCCAGAGTTCCATAATCGAAGTAAAGTCGGCGCCCTTTCGTAAGGGACCTTCTCTCCTCCAGATCCCTCAGGATCGTGGATTGAAGGGGCGGCTCCCCCTCCGCTCCCTCGAAGGAGCCGGAAAGACAGGCTCCGCATCCGAAAAGATCGGGAGGGTCCAGCACGGCCCTCATGGCGGAGATGCCGTCATGGCCCGCGCCGCAGATCCATCTTCCTTCGGGTGCTTCCAGGATACGGTATACCTCGGCAAGATTCGCAAGCAGGGCCGCAGGAGCGAACTCAGCACCTCCCTCCGCCGAGATCGGGGCGGTCGCCACGATCATCTCAGGGAGGACCCCCTCGGCATGCAGGGAATCCGTCCATGGCTTCGCTTGGAGTTCACCAAGCACAAGAAGCAGGGGGTAGCGTCGGGAACTTTCCGGGGCATAACTTTTCGGAAGCCTCACACTGACATGAGCGATTCCCGACCTTGTTTTCCTAGGTACCATCTTCGGAACATAACACGCCCCGAACCACTCTCCAATCCCTGATCACCATGCCCACCACGCTCCCCTTTCATGCATCCGAAGCTCACCTTCGCGAGCTTTTTA
>WBXH01000095.1 GCA_008933015.1 Verrucomicrobiota bacterium
ATGAAGGGTGATTGGACCAATGCCGACCCTGCCATCACGGCCGCTCTCAAATCCTTCGGTCGTGTGGGCGTCCCCCTTGCAGTCTTCTATCCAATGGGTAAGGGGAGTGAACCCGTGGTCCTTCCAGAACTGCTGACCGAAAAGATCGTGCTTGATACCCTCTCGAAGTAATCACCGATCTGCTCTTTTCCTGATTTCCGAATTTCCCGATACCTGCTTCATTCACTCCCATTCCATGAACTTCAAGACACTCAAGCTCGACCAACTCGATCAGAATCAGCCGATCTCCAAGGAAGAGTATGTGCGTGAGTTAAAGCGCTGCCAACTCGGCCTGCTCAACCTGCAACTCCGACTCAAGGAGAGCAAGCGCTCGGTAATCGTCGTGCTTGAGGGCCCTGATGCCGCAGGAAAGGGTGGAGCGATCAAGCGGACGCTGGAGCGTCTGGATCCGCGGTTGGTGCGAGTCTACTCGACGCAGAAACCGACCGCCGAAGAGTATCGCCATCACTACATGTGGCGCTTCTGGAACAAGATTCCTCCCGTTGGGGAACTCTCGGTCTTCGATCGCTCCTGGTACGGACGTGTTCTGGTGGAACGGGTCGAGGGGTTCGCCACCAGGCCGGAATGGTCACGGGCCTACCGTGAGATCAATGAGTTCGAGCAGACCCTCGTCGAGGGTGGAGCGATTATGATCAAACTCTTCCTTCAGGTATCCAAGGCCGAGCAGTTGAAGCGCTTCAAGGAACGTCAGGGCGATCCCTACAAGCACTGGAAGATCAATGAGGAGGACTGGCGTAATCGCCGCAAGTGGAGCCAGCACAACAAGGCCGCGGAGGAGATGTTCAGCAAGACCTCGACCAAGTTCGCCCCGTGGACCGTGATCCCCGGAGACTACAAGTGGTATGCCCGCGTCCAGTTTGCCAAGACGATCTACAGTCGCATCGCAAAAGAGTTCCCCAAGGCGAAGGTCGCTACCTAGATCTTCAGCTTTCCAGATTTCTAGAAGGCATTAAAGCCCAGCATCCGTCACGGCGCCGTGGGAGGCATCGGTGACATGGGCGGCGTACTTGGCAAGCACGCCTCGGCGATAGCGGGGGGCAGGTTGTTTCCAGGACTTCTTCCGCTTGACGAGTTCACTTGCGGTCACTCCGAGAGTGAGGGCCCGCTTCTCGGCATCGATCACGATGATATCTCCCTCCTTAATCAGGGCGATCGGTCCACCGGAGAAAGCTTCGGGAGTGATGTGACCGACGACGAATCCATGAGTTCCCCCGGAGAAGCGTCCGTCGGTGATGAGGGCAACATCTTTGCCAAGACCCAGACCCATCACGGCGCTGGTGGGGGAGAGCATCTCGCGCATGCCGGGACCACCCTTGGGCCCCTCGTATCGGATGACGATGACATCCCCCTTCTTGACCTTCTTGGCGAGGATGGCTTGGAGTGCTCTCTCCTCGGACTCAAAGACGCGGGCCTTCCCTTCAAAACGAAGCCCCTCCTTCCCCGAGATTTTGGCAACGCCGCCGCCGGGAGCAAGGTTCCCCTTGAGGATGACGAGGTGGCTCTCTTTCTTGATCGGGTTGTTGATCGGGCGAATGATCTCCTGTCCCTTGGGGTATGGTTTGAATGCTGCCAGATTCTGACGAAGCGTCTTGCCAGTGACCGTCATGACATCGCCGTGAAGGAGTCCTGCAGCGAGTAGATCCTTCATCAGCGGAACGATGCCGCCGATCTCGACGAGTTGGGACATGAGGTACTTGCCGCTTGGCTTCAGGTCGGCCAGCACGGGGACACGCTTTCCGATCCGGGTGAAGTCGTCGATCGTGAGCTTCACACCGGCCGCATGGGCGATTGCCAGCAGGTGAAGAACGGCATTCGTCGACCCTCCGAGGGCGATCACGACGGTGATGGCATTCTCGAAGGACTCTTTGGTCATGATGTCGAGGGGGCGGATTCCCTTCTTCAGGAGATTGAGCACAGCTGAGCCGGCATCACGGCAATCCTTGACCTTGTGGCTGGAGACTGCGGCCTGGGCAGAGCTATTGGGGAGACTCATTCCCATCGCCTCAATGGCGCTAGCCATCGTATTGGCCGTATACATCCCGCCGCATGACCCTGGCCCGGGTATGGCGCAGGTCTCAACAGCGTGGCGCTCCTTGGCCGAGATCGCTCCTGCAGCCTCCTGTCCGACCGCCTCGAAGACCGAGACCACATCGACAAGTTTACCGTTCAGGCATCCCGGAAGGATGGTCCCGCCATAGACAAACACCGCAGGCCTGTTCAGTCGAGCAATAGCCATGATGCAAGCGGGCATGTTCTTGTCGCATCCACCGATGGCGACGATCCCGTCGAACCCCTGACACCCAGCCACCGTCTCGATTGAATCGGCGATGACTTCGCGGGAGACGAGGGAGTACTTCATTCCCTCGGTTCCCATCGAGATCCCGTCCGAGATCGTGATGGTGTTAAAGATAATCGCCTTCCCTCCAGCCTTGTCGATGCCGAGTGCCGACTCACGGGCGAGGCCGTCAATGTGCATGTTGCAAGGCGTGACCATGCTCCAGGTCGAGGCGACTCCCACAAGTGATTTGGAGAAGTCCTTCTCGCTGAATCCCACAGGATAGAGCATTGCACGACTGGCGGCACGACTGGGTCCATCAAGGAGGATTGAGGAATGGGCTCGCTCCAATGACTTGGCGGCAAAAGGCTTTGGCGACTTGGCGGAAGATTTTTTTCGGGAACTCATTTTTTACTACTATCAGTGTCGGAGGGAGAGTCGAAGCGGAAATCTCCCGGACCTGTGGTTTGAATCTTCAGGTGATCGATGAGTTCACCGATCATGGAGCGCTCC
>WBXH01000096.1 GCA_008933015.1 Verrucomicrobiota bacterium
CTCTGCGACGGATCCCATAAGGGGCTCTAAAGAATTCAGTCTGTAAGTCTGAAGGGGTAAGCCTGTTGGCTTACTGCTTCACTGATCTAAAACCCGCTTCCCCGGAAGGAGGCGGGTTTTTTTATGTTGAAGCGATTGCCGCTTAACGGAGATTCGTGCTTAAATTGTGAGTTTCCTGATTCGTTGGTTGCCCCAGCTTCAGGGACTGTAGGATCTTCTCGGCGATTGCCGGAGCTGTCATTCCGTATTTCGCCCTGAGAATCGCGACGGAACCATGCTCGATAAACTGATCGGGCCAACCAATGCGCACAAGCGGTGTGGTGATGCCTAGGTCCGTGAGATGCTCGGAGACGGCTGTGCCGAAGCCTCCTGTGACAGCATGATCCTCTAGTGTGCAAATTAATTTTGTTCCACGAGCAAAAAATTCCAACGTCCCGACATCAAGCGGCTTGATCCAGCGCGGATTGATAACTGCTGCTTTGATTCCCTGTTGTTGCAGAAGATCGGCGACCCCCAAGGCCACCTCACAAAAATTACCAAGGCCAAAGAGGGCCACATCTGAGCCGTGACGAAGAACCTCAGCCTTGCCGATCTCCAAGAGTCGAGGCGAGGATCTCGGTACGGCTCCGGTCCCTGCACCCCTTGGGTAACGGATGGCAACCGGACCTTCGTGATGATTGGCCATGGTCCAGAGCATGTCGGCGAACTCCTCTTCATCCTTGGGTTGCATCTGAATAAGGCCGGGAATGCTTCTTAGGTAGGCAATATCAAAGAGACCGTGATGTGTGGGGCCATCGTCTCCCGAAAGCCCCGCCCGATCCATGCAGAGCCCGACGTTCAGATGTTGCAAGGCGATATCATGGACAATCATGTCAAAGGCACGCTGCATGAAAGTGGAGTAAATTGTCAGGAAGGGCTTCATACCCCGAGTGGCCATCCCTGCGGCAAAGAGCGCGGCATGCTCTTCAGCAATACCAACATCGTAGAATCGGTCTGGATGACGCGTTGCATACTGGGTAAGTCCTGTTCCGTTCGGCATTGCTGCCGTGATGGCAACGATCTTTCGGTTGTGATCTGCAAAGTCAGAGAGCGTTTTTCCAAAAATCTCGGAATAAGTAGGGGGTAGGCCGCTAACTGTCTCTCCTGTGTCGGGTTGGTATTTTCCTAGTCCATGGAATTTGTCGGGCTTTTCAACCGCAGGCCCGTATCCCTTCCCCTTTTTAGTCATGATATGAAGGAGAACCGGTTCATTCAGGGTCTTGAGGAACTCAAACGTTCGAATGAGAAGCGGAATGTCATGACCATCGATCGGTCCGAAATACCGCAGGCCAAGATTTTCGAAGATCACGCTTGGTCCAATGATCTGCTTAACGCCCGACTTGATCTTGTGCGCCAGTTTACGAGCCGTTTTTCCTCCGATCCACTCCACGAACTTTGCAGCCTGATCGTGCAGATGTTCGTAAGCGGGGCTGGTTGCGATACGATTGAGATGCTCGGCGATAGCACCGGTATTTCTGGCAATCGACCATTGATTGTCGTTGAGAATCACGATGAAACGCTTGGTGGTCTCGGCAACATTATTAAGTGCCTCGTAACTGACGCCACAGGTGAATGCGGCATCACCTGCAACGGCCACGATGTGTTCGCTCCCCCCGTTCATGTCCCTTGCCGCCGCCATACCCAAGGCAGCGGACAGGGCGGTTCCCGCATGCCCTGCGCCGTAGCAGTCGTGCTCGCTCTCTGTTCGTAGTAAAAATCCGTTCAGGCCGCCATGCTGGCGCATTGAGGACATCCGGTTGCGCCTGCCAGTCAGGATCTTGTGGACATAACCCTGATGGCTCACATCAAAAAGAATTTTATCTTTTGGGGTTTCGAAAACTCGGTGAAGTGCGATCGACAGTTCCACAACACCTAGATTGGGCCCCAAATGGCCTCCGGTCTCTGATAGTGATCCTATCAATTCTTCCCGGATTTCCTGGGAGAGCAACGGCAGGTCGGCCTCGGGAAGTTTGCGCAGATCAATTGGGCTGTTGATCCCGTTCAACAGGGGTGAATTCACTGATCGAAAAAGGGCTCTAGACCTTCTTTTCCCCCGACCGTCCGTGTGATGATCTCAACCCTTTTCTCGGCAGTATCGAGCTTTTCTCGGCATGTTGTCAGCAGTTTCATGCCTTCCTCATACCTTTCGATAAGGGTCTCTAGCGGTGGTGGGCTTTTCTCAATTTCCGCAACGATAGCCTCTAGTCTGCTAAGGGCTGACTCGATCGTCTGTTCATTGGGAACAGAAGTTTTTGGTGAAGAAGACATCGATTTCTATTTGACGGTTTTACGTGCCCATCTTTCCGTGTCCGCGTAGAGGATGCATTCCCCGTCGATCGGCAGTGGAGTGAAGCTCTTGAGGAGAAATTCGTTCAGGTTCACGGTTCTCATGATGACGGGCCCCCATTCCTTGTTAGTTCCCTTCACCAATGAAAGGAAATCATCCCTGCCGGAGATGGGAGTGAGGTAAAGGCCGACAATTGAAGATCCGAGGGTGCTGTAATCCGAAATTTCATCAAAGGCTTTCACGGTTTCCGGAAGCAGGAGACATTTTCTATCTGCGTACCAAGCGAGCGCCCAAGGCATGTCCGAGCAGAGAATTTCCTCCTTCTGGAACCAATTCTGGAGGATGGCAATGAACGGGGGTACGTAGGGGGGCCATTGAATGCGGGCTGTCTGCCCTGCCAGAAGGGTCAACAGCATTGGCGTCCCTGAGATGAAGAAGATAAGGGTTAGAAAGGCTATGCGGAGAGGTTTAAAGCTAATTTCGAGGCGATTCCAAAGCACCAAGACAAA
>WBXH01000097.1 GCA_008933015.1 Verrucomicrobiota bacterium
AGGGACTGCTTTGAAAAACAGGGTAAATCGGTCCTCAAGGGCCGATGGATCGCTATCAACCACAATGGTCGCACCTGCTTTGCACAGTGGGAAGATTGCGGTCCCTTCAGGACGGATCACTGGCAGTATGTCTTCGGCAACGAACGCCCACGCCCCAACCTCAACAGGGGGGCTGGCCTTGATATCGCCCCTGCGGTGCGCGATTACCTCAAGATGGATAAGAACGACATCTGCAGTTGGAAGTTTGTCGACTCGGCAAGCGTGCCGGACGGACCCTGGAAGTACTACGGGGATAACAATACGTTCGCCCTTATTCGTAAGGGGGCGAATCTCTACCAGTACGATAGGAACAATGCCAAGCGCTCCCCGACAAATAGTGCGAGTACCCGTCCAAGCCGTACACAGATGCCACTCGGGGCGCTCCCCGTGGGGGTCAGGGCCAATCCCTTCGTCGGATCCCCCGATCAGTAAGCTCTCAGGCTCCTACGTCGCAGGAACGCAGTTAGGACGAAGAGGAGCTCCAGCGTGATAAAAACCGCTACCAATGGGAACCCGCCCGTCCCGAAACCATAGCTGTGAAGGCCTGCGCCTAGCACAAAATTCACCCCGTACCAGGCCATCAGGACACTCAAGAACGCAATGACCGAGCCGACAGCCAGACCAAAACCACCCCAGAGTCCGCTGATCCTGCCGTGCAGGAGAAAGAGGTAGCCCAGAAGCGCCGTCAACGCCCAAGTCTCCTTGGGGTCCCAGTCCCAAAAGCGTCCCCAGGAATAATTGGCCCAGACCCCACCGAGGATCGTTCCCGTCGCAAGGAGGAGGACCCCAACCTGAAGGGTCTTGTAGAGGTAGTTATAGATGGCTTCTGAGGAGTTCTTCCCGGCGATGACACGACCCAGTGCAACGTGGGCCACACCCAGTGCTAGGGCGAAGGCGGCATAGCTTAGGGTGATGGAGAGCACGTGGGTGGTGAGCCAGAAGTTGTCACGTAGGACCGGGGTGAGGGGATGGATGGAACGATCGAGGATCACCGGTTGGCTGTCTGCAATGATCAGGGAAGCCACGGCGACCGGCACGGCTCCCAAGAGGAACGTGCCTGCGCGGTAAATGGATTCGAAGATCAGGGCGAAAAGAATTGTTCCAAAGGCAACCCAGATCACCGACTCATACATATTGGTGACCGGCGGGCGATCTGCGATCAGAACACGCGAGAGCAATCCGACCGCCTGAAGGATGAATCCGCATCCCGCGAAAAACCATGCCGCGCGGTAAGCAGTTTTCACCCACCCTCCTGATGAGGTCAGAAGAATAATGCCGGCCATGGCGTAGAGGATCCAAGCCCAGCGGAAGGGGTGCGATTTCTGATAAAGAACCTCGAGGGAGAGCTTCCAAATTGCGGGGAGTCCCTCGGTGCCACCCAAGGTTTGCTGGAAATGAATCAGCTTGTCTGCGGCATTCGCGAATCGCTGCGGCTCGTTACCCCTCCATGCCGTCCTCATCTCACCAAGAATGGGTGAGGCTTCACCCTGCTCCGCAGTCAACCACTCGTGTCCTGATGACGGGGGGACGACCCGGAAGGCCTCCCCGCTGAGAAGGCTCTCGAGAAGCCCAAGGCGCATCGCAACGTCGGAGGCTTCTTTCTGTAAACCGACCAACCTCGCCTTGGGATCCCGTCGGCGCGATTCGGCAGCCTCGGCAATTTTCTTGGCGAGGACTTCACTCGAGGTGAGCTCATTGTAAGAAAAAAGTTTTCTGACGGGATCGAGTCCCAGCAACTGCTTGAGGGGTCGGTTGGAGACAAGGACTAGCTCACGTTCCTTCCAAGAGGGCAAAATGGCTGCTGGATCCATCCAGATTCCGGTGATCAGCGAGAGGGCATCCACGCGAGCACCCTCCAGCAGTAACGAGGTTTTTCCGGAGAGGGATCGGAGTGTTTCCTGGGAGAAGACGAGGTATGGTTTTTTCCGTCCACCCTCCTGAATCGGCAGCATCTCTAAAACCGACGGGGAGAAGGGAGCGATACCCGTAATCGCTGGTGGGGTAAATGCCGATGAAGTGAAGGGATGTACCAAGAAGAACCCCAAGAATGGCAAGAGGAAGGTGAGTGTGCTGCGATTCATGAGCGGGGTTTAATATAAAACATGGTGGCGATGCCGAGGCAGATGGCAAGCGAGCCCGTCCATTTGAAGAGCCAACCCGGATCGTAGAGCACCTGAAGGGTAGTCTCCTTGAGGTCACGGGGGTTCCATTCGGCTTGGGAAAATTTATAATTGATACCGGTCATGTTGGCGATGAGGCCACCCGGATAGGATGCCGGATGATTCATCCGGATCAGGCCGCGGCTTTCGCCGCCTGTCGCGAGATTCTTGAATTGAACGGTCGCCATGAAATCTGACGGCGTCTCTGTTCCCTCGTCACGCGGGACCTGAAAATCCTTGAGTGAGATAGAGAAGGGAATCGGACGGAGTTCCAGCCCGTAGCCGACGCGCACGAGATCGTTTCCTATGAGCAGTGGTGTGACTTCTCCGGAGGCGACCCATGAGGACTCGCCCCTGAGCGGCGGATTGGCGGATGGATCAATGAGATAAGCATGGAATCCCGGGACCCCTCCCTGCTCCTTGGATTCCCCAGGTTCCATCACGTAGGTCACGCTCTTGCCGGTGGCAGCTTCCCTGAGTCTCAATCGCCAGTCGGCCCAGCCCAGAGGCATCGAATCGCCCTGCTTGAGAATACCTGAGGAGGTCACGGCACCTGATCGTCCCAGTTGCCAGGCAAT
>WBXH01000098.1 GCA_008933015.1 Verrucomicrobiota bacterium
ATTAGTGGAGATGTGAAGAACGTCCATACCGTTCGTACCGGTATCGAGTACATGATTGCACTCGCCGATTGGTACACGAAGAACTCCAAGCCACTCACCTCGAGTGCGGGCACCGGTCGTCATGCTGAATCCCCGGACGGTTCGATCGGCTTCTTCCAGATCGGTGGCGGTATCGCGGGTGACTTCCCGATCTGCGTCGTTCCCATGCTCCATCAGGATCTCCAGCGTCCCGAAGTCCCTCTCTGGGGCTACTTCTGCCAGATCAGCGACTCGACCACTAGCTACGGCAGTTACTCAGGCGCCGTGCCCAACGAGAAGATCACATGGGGTAAGCTTGGCATCAATACGCCGAAGCACATCATCGAGTCTGACGCCTCGATCGTCGCACCGCTGGTCTTCGCCCTGATCCTGGGTTGGTAAGCAAGTCAGTCACTCTGCTGGGTAATCTAGGCTTCGATATAGTCGAAATAGATAATCAGCTTGCGAGGGGGGATCTTGAGCGTATCTGGGAGGACCACATTCCTGACCAAGAATGCAAAGATATGTCGCTGCCACGACGGCATTCCCGCCCCTTCTAGGGGCAGAAAAGGCTTCGGAAAGATGTAGAATGTGTTGTCAGGGTCAAAGGTGAACTCCCCGTTGCTTGCTTGGGAGGCCGCCATGAGACTGGCGGGGACGTCCGCATCGACCATGTAGCCATGAGGTACTGAGATTTCCCAAAGTCCCCCCTCATGACGGGTTAAGGTTGGTTCGCCAATCACCCTGTGAGAATCAGACCAGTTCGATGGGATCATCAGGATAACAACCTCCTCTGCGATCGATCCGGTTGTGCGCTGAAACTCACGAATGGAGAAGATCGAGCTTTCAGGCGTATTTTCCCTTGTGACATAGACTCTGGTGCCCGCGATTCGTGGCCCGCTCTCCATAGCCAAGACCCCACCTAGTTCGGCAGAAGTTACCCCCCCCTGCATCGACTCGCGGATAAGTTTCCATCCACGGTGCCATGTGAACATGAGCACCATCATGACCGAGGCGAAGCACAATGGGATATAGCCGCCGGCAAGGAACTTTGTGGAGCAGGAGACAAAGAGCGTCAAATCAAGCGCCAGCAGAAGAACAACTGTAATCGCTGTCTTCCATCGGGGAACTGTCGGCCTAGTGAACATCACCGCCCCCCAGAGCACGGAGGTCACGGCCATTGCTCCCGTGACAGCCACTCCGTAGGCGTTGGCCAGCGAGTCACTGGTCCGGAAGATGGCCACCAACAGGACGCACACAAATCCGAGCACAAAATTAGCCGAGGGAATGTAAATCTGCTCCTTCATCCGATCATTGGTATGCTTGGACATGAATGGGGGAAGGAGATCAAGCGACTTGGCTTGACGGCAAAGGGTGAAGACAGCGCTGATAAGAGCTTGGGAGGCGATCACAGTCGCTGCCGTGGCGATGATCACCAGTGGGACCTTCAGGGAATCGGGACAGAGCAGGAAGAAGAGCGCACTGTTAGAAGCCGACGCAGGATACGCCTGCAAGTATGCAGCCTGTCCCAGGTAATTGATCAGAAGCGCAGGAAGGGCGACCAGGAACCATGCGCGTAGGATCGGAGCCCTTCCGAAGTGGGAGAGATCCGCGTAGAGGGCCTCCGTACCAGTCACAGCCAGAGCCACCGCACCGATAACAGCCAATCCCTTCCACCCCCATGAATGCAACAGGGTGAATCCCTCCACGGGGTTGAATGCCTGCAAAACGGCAGGATGAAGAAAGATCTGATATCCGCCCATGACCGCGATGACCGCGAACCAAAGGAGCATGACCGGCCCAAAGACAGCCCCGATCATTCCCGTTCCGAAGCGTTGCACTGCAAAGAGGATGATCAGGATAAGAATCGAGACTCCTGGGACATACTCGGCAAGTTTGGGCTCGATCGTCACGACGCCACCCACGGCACTGAGCACCGAGACGGTCGGGGTTAGCGTCCCGTCTCCAAGCATCAACGCTGCTCCGAAGGCGACCAGAGCGATCATTCCGAATCCGATGGACTTACCCTTTCGAGATTCCTTTAGGAGAGCGAAAAGTGCAAAGACCCCTCCCTGTCCTTGGTAGTCCTGCTTCATCATGATCCAAGCGTACTTCACGCAAACGACCAGGATGATCGACCAGATGACCAGTGAGGCAATACCGATGGCCCGGGAGGCCCCAGTCAGACTGACAGCCGTCTGAAGCGCATACAGCGGACTGGTACCAATATCCCCGAAGACGACACCTAGAGCCGCGAGCCAGAGGAGAGATGTTTTTTTTGATCCGGACGAAGTCATCAAACTACTATTCACGGATAAGAGTCATATCCAAGCAACATCAGCACACTTGGAACTAGCAAATCACGGGATTGATGGTGTGAGGGGAAACCGTGCGTCGTACGAATGGAATGAACAACAAGCAAAACCGCCGCACCGGGAATACCAGTGCGGCGGTTTGATGAATCAATTCCTCTAATGTTTTAATTCTGTGGATAGAGGTAAATCGTTCCAGGATAAGGATTGGTCACTCCGAGGGTTTGTTGATGACTCTGGAGTTCCTGAAGCGTCTTGTGGATCACAATGCGCAACTTGAAGGAACGATGCTTCTTCGACTTTCCATCAGTTTCGGTGATCACGACATCATAGATACCAGCTTTAACCTTGGAAGGGAGAATGCCAGCAGCCCCATAAATGACACCGGATTTCCCATTAAGCTTTAGGCCAGCAGGTAGACCTTTGGCAAAGTAGCTGGTTGC
>WBXH01000099.1 GCA_008933015.1 Verrucomicrobiota bacterium
AGATGCGGTTTGACTTGTCAATCCTGACATCGGGAGCATCTTTGAAAAAAACCCAAGATGACGAAATCGACCGGCCCCATTCGGCGAAAATTTATTCTTGTTTCGGCCCCCACTCAGATGGCCTTGGCGCGCGGTGTGGAGATCGAGCAGGGGTACATCATCCGGGAGCGGGGCCAGGAACTCCGCGTGCGCCGCGAGGGCGGGCGCTATTTTCTCTCGGCACGCGACAGGACAGGGAAGTCGGTGACGGGTCAGGAGATCAGGATCACGAAGGGGCAGTTTGAGAAGCTGTGGCCCTTTACGCTGGGACAGCGGATCAAGCGACTACGCCACATCATGAAATTGGGTCGTCTGAAGATGAAGATCGACGAGTTCACCGGAGAGCATGCTCCGCTCCGACTGGCGGAGATCTTCCTTCCCGATGCGGCGGCTTCGAAGGCATTCAAAAAGTCTGATTTCCTTGGCGAAGAGGTGACGCGGCGAGAGGAGTACCAGACGGCGGAAATGGCCATTCACGGGCCCCCCGAGCCTTCGGGAATGTGTCAATTGGGTATCCTTCCCTACACCTTCATCGATCGGAAACTACACCTGCTCCTTATCACGAGTTCGTCAGGGAATCGGTGGATCTTCCCCAAAGGTCGCCAAGAGCCCGATATGACGCCCCACGAGGTGGCGGTCATGGAGGCCGTGGAGGAGGCCGGTGTGCTCGGCACCCTTCGTCAGGACCTACGGACGCGTTGCCAGATGTCGGATGGACGCTACCTTCAGCTCTACGCCATGAAGATTTCCAAACTTCTCAAGAGTTGGCCCGAAGCGAATGTCCGCCGGCGCCGACTTTTCCCCCTGAGCGATGCCTTGGAGATGATCGGTGATCCGGGGCTAGCCAAGGCAGTCCGGCGATTGGCCGTGGCGATCAACAAGTAGGGAAGTGGTCATTACGGGCCAGAGGTTTCTTTTTAGAGGGCTACGACGACCGATTACCTGTGTTCGTTCAGCTATCCTGGCTTCGTAGCGCTTGCTTTCATTCCCGTCCCCAATTAATCAGGAAGGCTCGCTTTTCGATTTTTTCAGCCCTTACCAACATAGTAGCCCTGATTCTCAAATAAAACCCTCCCATCCCGATGCTTACCGTTTTCCGCCGCCACCAACAGGTCCTCATGCTGGTCATCGCCATCATGACCATCATTGCCTTCATTTGGCTCTATAATCGCACCAACCTCACCCAAGTCGGTACCAACGATGTGGCCATGATCTACGGGCGGGTCGTCCAGCGCGCTGAGATCGACCGTCAGGTGCGAGGATATCAGTTGGCAATGGCCCTTGGCCTCACGGACTTCGTGAAGGATCTCGGAGGATTGGGAGAGAATGAGGAGGCTTCCCTGAGTGAATTCATCCTCAATCTCTTGATTGTTCAGCACCAGTCTCCCGAGTTGGGTGTGCGTCCCTCGGATGATGCTGTCGCCTCGGCGATCAAGTCGCTCCCTCTCCTGCAGACGGATGGATCCTTTGACCCTGCCAAATATGCCCGCTTCCTTCAGGATCAGTTGACCCCGCGCGGTTTCACGGAACGCCAGATGGAGGAGATCGTTCGTGATTCATTACGAGTGAAGATGATCCGCGATGTGGTGACGTCTCCGATTGCCGTGGGGGAGGCTCAGGTGCGTGAAGCAGCGAGGGTCTATCAGCCCATCGACGCACAGATTCTGAAGTTTGAGCGTTCGTCTTTTGCGAAGGCCGCCACGGTGACACCGGATGAGACGGCGACTTTCTACGCCAAGAACAAGGAGGGGTTGCGTTCCCGAGAGTCCCGATCACTCTCCTACGTCGTCTTCACTCTCCCTGAGGCCCAGCAAAAGTTGGCCGGTAAGGAGCACGCTGCCGCCCTCCAGAAACTGGCGGATCAGGCCGTGGATGCAGGAAAGACGATCCGTCAGGGTGTTGCCAAGGGACTTGATCTCGCAAAAGCTGCCGAAGGGGCCGCACTCCACTCGAAAAAAGCCACTGCCGTGGAGAGCGACGGTTCCCAAAATGGGAAACCCTCCGGACTTCCCGACCCGCTTGTCGCCGCCGCCTACCGCTTGCAGAAGACAGGAGAAATCTCCGACATCATTCAGGATGGAAACTCCTTTTACATCGTGACCGTGGAAGGTATTACACCCGCGAGGCAGCTAGAGTTGGCCGAGGTTGCCGATAAGATCAGTACCCTTCTGGTTCAGGAAAAATCCTCCAAACTCGCCGCTGATGCCGCCGCAAAGTCGCTGGATAAGATCCGTGAAGTCATGGCCTCCGGCAAATCATTCTCAGAAGCTGCCAAAGAGGCAGGTATCAAGACGCAGGCCCTCACCGGAGTCGTCCCTGCCGATCCGAAGGGTAGCAAGGAAATCCAGTATCTCGCCTCGACAACGCTCTCGTTGAAAGAGGGGGAGCTAGGAAATCTCCAAGGGGCCCCATGGGGCTCCTTTGCCCCCTATCTGCAGAAGCGAGCACCTCTGACCGAAGCCCAGTGGAATGAGCACCGATCCACGATCTCCAAGACCCTCCTCTCCAACGAGCAGTCGATGCTCTTCATGGAGTGGCTGAGAGCTTCCAGGGGAGCCGCCCAGATCAAGATGCTTGCGGGTGCCTCCAAGGGAGGGGGTTAATCACCTGTCCGA
>WBXH01000100.1 GCA_008933015.1 Verrucomicrobiota bacterium
AACCTCTCGAGGGTTGACGTCACCTCTCTGTGATGAAGTTTCCGTACTCGTTTCCACTGACGCGCTCTTTCTGTCTCTACCTGGGGCAGGTCGTTCTGCTTACGGGTGAGACGTTCACCTCGATCTTTGCCGGGAGAATCCGATGGAGGTTGGTCGTTAACCAGATCGTGGAAATTGGTTTCGGCTCTCAGGCCGTAGTCATCATTACGGGGATCTTTACCGGTGCGGTCTTCACCGCGCAGATTTTTTTCCAATTCAATGCCCTGAACATGAGCTCAGCGGTCGGTCCGGTCGTTTCCATCGCTCTCTGCCGGGAGCTCGGTCCGGTCCTGACAGGACTCATGGTTGCAGGTCGGGTCGGTGCCGCGATGAGTGCGGAGATCGGCACGATGAAGGTCACCGAGCAGATCGATGCCCTGAGGGCTTTGGCCGTTAATCCGGTCGATTACCTCGTGGTGCCTCGCGCTGTGGCGATGATGGTCTCCATGCCGCTCCTCGTCGGTGAGTGTATTTTCTTCGCGCTGACGGCCAGCTATTACGTGGCTACCCAGATTCTCAATGTGAACAGCGTCTTTTTTCTCCAGCACATGTGGTTCTATACTCATAGCAGGGATATGGTGATGGCGCTGAGCAAGGGGTTTGTCTTTGCCTTGATCGTGGTCTTTGTCGGTTGCCAGCAGGGATTGACCACCAGCAACGGTGCCGTCGGAGTGGGGCGATCGACCACCGAGGCAGTTGTGATCAGTTCCCTCACGATTCTGATGATCAACTTCTTCCTTACGATGGGACTCAACATCATCTTTCCAGCAGGAGGGAAGTTCTGATGAGCTCATCCCATGTTCAACTTTCGCAGGGAAACCTCATCGAGGTCCGGGATCTCCGTCAGACGCTTTCGGGCCAAGAGATCCTTCGAGGTGTGAATCTCGATATCCCAAAGGGTCAGACGATGGTCCTTCTTGGAAGAAGCGGGGGAGGGAAGAGTGTTTTTCTACGGCATCTGATCGGACTGATGAGGCCCCTCTCTGGCTCGATACGGATTGAGGGCGAAGAGATTGCTCAACTTGAGGAGAGGGAACTCGAGCCTGTCCGACGAAAGATCGGCATGCTCTTCCAAGACGGTGCCCTCTTCGACTCGATGACGGTTTTTGAAAACGTCGCTTTTCCCCTGCGTGAGCGTGGCGAACGGAACGAAAAGATCATCCGTGACAAAGTGGCCCGCTCTCTGGAGCTTGTTTCGCTCATGGGGCAGGAAAAAAAGATGCCGGTCAACCTTAGCGGGGGCATGCGGAAGCGGGCATCCCTGGCACGGGCCATTATTTCGGAACCCTCCTGCATTCTTTATGATGAGCCGACGGCAGGGCTTGATCCCATTGTCTCGGATACCATTAACAGGTTGATCAGGCGCCTTCAGTCCCAGTTGAATGTCACCTCCGTCGTGGTCACCCACGACATGATCAGTACCAACCACATCGCCGACCGGGTGTCGCTTCTCCGCGAAGGGAAGATCCACTTTGTCGGTTCTCTGAAGGAGCTTCACGCCTCGACGGATCCCGTGATTACGGATTTCATCGAGGGCCGTTCCCACGAAATCGACTGATACACTCCATGGATACCACAAAAACTTCCACCCAGCTTCGTGCCGGGTTCTTCATGCTCCTCGGTTTTTTCTGCATCGGATCTCTGGTTATTTACTTCGGACGATTCGGGGAAAGCGTCAAAAAATACTATACGCTCTCGGTCGAGTACCGTAATGCAAGCGGACTACTCAAGGGGGCCGATGTGATGCTGGCTGGCGCCAAGATCGGTGAAGTGGCCTTGGCCCCTGTGGTGCTTCCAAGCATGAGGGGTGTTTCAGTGCCGTTGAAAATTGAGGAATCCGTCCAGATTCCGGATGGGAGCATCTTCTCGATCGGTAGTTCTGGGCTTTTGGGGGACCGCTTTGTCACCGTCACCATGAACGAAAACACTCCGAATCCCGTCCCGATCGCTCCTGGCTCCGTGATCAAGAACGGCCAGAGTGAATCCAGCATCGCTGAATTACAACGGCAGATGCACGATGAGATCCTTCCAAAGCTCAGTAGTGCTCTTGATAACATCGACGCCGTCAGCCAGTCCCTTAGGAAAGATGTCTTCAACAAGCAAGGAGTGGAAAATCTTCAAGCGACGCTCGCCAATTTTCATACCGCGAGTGATTCCCTGGCTGCTGTTTCGGGGCAGATTCAGGGGGTGGTGGACCAAACCAGCACGTTCCTGAGGAAGGGGAATGAGACCATGGATTCGGCGAAAGGTGCCGCGGGGGATCTTAAGGCTTTCATCTCCAACCTGCGTCAGCATGGCATCATTTTTTACCGGGATACGGCACCGGGTATTGGCCCTCGAAAACAACCCTGACCGACTCTCAAGATGGATCTTACCCTCGTGGTTTTAGCGGCGGGAATGGGGAGTAGGTACGGCGGCTTGAAACAACTCGATCCCGTCGGACCCCATGGCGAGATCATCTTGGACTATTCCGTAAGAGACGCTCTCACGGCTGGATTTAACAAAGTGGTTTTCGTGATCCGTCGGGAGATGCTGGAGGTGTTTCATGAATCGGTGGGTCTTCGATACGAGGGAAGGATTCAGGTTGC
>WBXH01000101.1 GCA_008933015.1 Verrucomicrobiota bacterium
CCAGAGTGGTCTTTCCGGCACCACTCGGCCCGAGCACGCAGACAAACTCGCCAGGCTTCACGGAGAGCGTGATGTCTTTGAGTAACTCGTTGCCGTAATTGCCGGTGGAGACGGCGAGTCCCTCCACTTTGAGAGAGAGGCTTCCTGCGGGAATAGAGGAAGAGGTGTCGTGTGGGGTTGCTGTCATGGCAGTTGGTCTTCGTAGGCGGAGGGGGGCAGGGTGGGGTCGAGGGGTTTCTTGAAGCGGTAATATTTTCCATCCCCAGTGGTTGCTCCCG
Source organism: Verrucomicrobiota bacterium (assembly GCA_008933015.1). Taxonomy (GTDB): domain Bacteria; phylum Verrucomicrobiota; class Verrucomicrobiia; order Chthoniobacterales; family UBA6821; genus UBA6821. Next base: position 279 of record WBXH01000101.1, read on the forward strand.
TACGGAGCACGCTGCCGTCTGGCTGCACCTCAAAGGGTAGGTGATCGGTGTACAAATCCCGCAAAAGATTCCCCCGGATTACCGAAGCCCCAAACTCTGGAAACCCGCTGTTTCCCTTCGGATCAATCGTCTTGTCCGCGGTGAGAAGCAACCATGGAAGCAACATTTCATCCGTTGTTGATTCTCCCAGGAAAATGGGCCTGGGGGGGCTGAATGGATTTTTCGGATTTGCCGCACTGTTGTCATAGATGGCAGAAAACCTGATCTTGGTTCCCTTGGGCAAAAAACGAGGCTCTTTGAAAAAGTACGGCTGCTGCCACTCATATTGCCAATGTGGGACCTTTGCGATCGTGAAACGGGTTTGGTCCGGCAGAATGGCTGTCGCATCCATGGACCGGGCCAGCAGGTGTGCATGGGGGGCGATGCCGGCGATCATGCAATCCTCTGGTACCGCCCACTCCCCGCTGACCTTCATGTTCTTGATCCCAGCGGGAATCACCACAAAGTCCCCATGGAGAAAACGGATACTCATCTGTTTCGGGGGGATCGTTCCGTCCTTACGCAGCCAGAGACCGATCCGGGTCGAATCCTCGGCCTGGATTCCGGTACGATGATAGTGCATCTGGGCAATCAGATCACTCCCTGCAGGAATGATAAAATCGGCATCCGAGGGAGCCATGTAGGCACTCGTGCCTGGAACGTAAGCACTGAGAAAGCTAATGAGGGGCATGCCGTCGGGTCGGGGCGGCGGGATGCGGAATCCAACCCCATGGCGGGCCCAAAATCCGGGCCCTTGATCACCCACAGTGAAGGAAGGTCCAGGGCCGCCGCAGTCACGCAGAGCCTGTTGTGCTTCCGAATGAGGTAGATATCCAATGAGCGCATGATGAACGATTGCACGGTTCGACGGAAGCAACTGAATGGCGCGAACGCGCAGGTCTGCGCTGTTGTTGAGCATAAAAACAAGATGGCGGTAAACATCGCTCCCCATTGGGCCGAGGTGAAACGGCTCTCCCTGCTCGAGAATGATGTCCGGAGGACCGAGGTCTTCCTGAAACTTGGAAAAATCGGGTAACGGGGCTAACGGAGGTGCAGAGTTTTCGTCTCCTTCGGGCTTCCCTGACTTGATCCAGGATTCAAGCGTCGCCAGTTCCTCAGCGCTGAGCGTGTTGGCATTACGGATTACCAGGTCGCTCTCCACCTGGGCGGGCGGCATCCGCCCGGCCTTGATCTCCCTAAGTCCCGTCTTCATCCAATCCGCGGCATCATCGTAACTGGTGAGGGTGAACGGCCCTGCATTTCCGTCGCTGTGACACATCATGCAGTGGTTGCGTAAAATCGGGGCCACATCCTTGTGGTAGGTAATCATTGATTCCTGGGAGGCGGGAGTTGCGGCCGGCAGCGGATCCTGACGGACGATCGCGCATCCCACCGCAAGCGTGCGGGGAAGATGCACCGCAGTTCCGGACACCACATCGCTCAGCGCCTCGCGCAGATCTTCCCTCACGGGAGTTTGGCTTTGCACTCCGCGGACCTGATAAAGATCGTTGATGCGGCCCATGTATCGAACTTTTGCATCCCGATCCAAAACGAATGCCTCCGGAGTCGTCGTGGCGGAGAGTGCGGAGGCCAACTTGCCCCCGTTATCCACAAACAAAGGGAAAGAGACGCTGTAATCCTTTTTGAATTTTTCCAAGTCGGCAACCGAGGTGCCATCGGTAAAAACCCCCAGAATTTGCACGCCCCGAGACTGCTTCTCCTTCCAAAGTTTCTCCAAGACCGGAGCAACCCTCTGGCACAGCGGGCAGGTCGCATAAAGAAATACGATGACCGTAGCGGAGGACCCGGAGCATTCCGAAAGCGGGCGGAGGGCACCCGAGGGATCGGTCAGGGTGAGCGTGCTCGTGGCTATCGGCGTTTCCGGCAAGTGATCGAGATGGCTCTGCTGAGCGTTCGGGGCTCCCTCTCCTTCTTGGATAGGTTGGATTTGTGCAAAAGCAGCCTCCTGTAACAACAGAAACACGCTCACGCACAACACCTTCCAGATGCATCTTTTTCCGGATACGACAAATTGGGGCGAAAACGTAATCACAAATTGATTTTCTCGCGCTGCATGGTGCCTGATCACACGCTTGGAGTATACTGGTTTTCTCGGGATCCGGATGAGGCGGTCATGACCGAAGTGATAAGGGAGGGTTTCCTCCTAAAGGGAAAACACAGAAAAAATCCTTTCACTGATTCATCTGGCAATTTTCGAAAGAAAGCGGAGATTTCACCAATGAAATCCTCATTCCTCCTTTCCATCCTTTCTGCGGTTGTATTCGCTCAAGTAGTGACTGCAGAA
>WBXH01000102.1 GCA_008933015.1 Verrucomicrobiota bacterium
ATCAAATGTCAGAGCCTTAACCGGAGCAGAGTGTAGTGTGCTTCGTACGGCTGTCCCCGAACTTTGTGCAGCCCAAATATCTTCGACCCGTTTTAGGTCAATTGAATAGGCGATATCAAAAAGGCGGAGTGCAATAATGGCACCCGATCGGACCTGAAGATCGTTCATCAAGAGAGGCAAGGCACCCCCGCCAAGCTAAATTAATTCATGGATGATCGTCGGGCAATACGTCACTTGATAATACCCCGCTCGATTTTAGGAGTCCTTTAATGGAGACCGAAACTTGCGGTCAGGTTGAGTCCCAAGGCAAAGAGCACGGCACCTAGGAAGACGCAGATCGGCAATGTCAGGACCCAGGCCATCAGAATATTCCGGACGGTTGCCATCTGGAGGCCTGATCCGCTGGCAGCCATCGTTCCAGCAACACCGGAGGAGAGGACATGGGTGGTGCTGACTGGCAGACCCAGCATATCGGCCAGGCTGATTGTGATCATGGCGACGAGTTCTGCGGCGGCTCCCTGTCCGTACGTCATGTGCGTCTTACCAATCTTCTCACCGACAGTAACCACGATACGCTTCCACCCGATCATCGTTCCTAAACCCAAGGCAAGAGCAACGGCAACCTTTACCCAGACAGGAATGAAGTTTGTTACCCTATTGATAGTGGATGATAATTTTGCCGCTTCTTTTTCGGAATCGGCGGAGCCGAGTTGGTGGTTTTTTGAAAGCTTAGAGGAGACTGATGAGAGTAAGTAAAGGTCGCTCCTGAGAGCTCCGCGTCCGTTTTCCGCAACTTGGCTCAGAGAGGTGGCGCTGCCAAGCTTTTGGAGACTTCGTGAAGCTACTGTTTCCACCGAACGGAAGAGTTCTGGAGATGTGGAATGTTGTCCACGTAAGAAGGTTGTGATGACGTTTGCAGGATCGTCCTTCACATAGTCTGCATCAGCCCCCTGACTCTGATTGTTGCAATATGAAACGGTAACCTGCAACTGATGTCGGAGTGCGTTGAGATCATTATCCGAGCATTGCTTGTTTAACGCGTATGTTGTGGGAAGGATGCCGACCAAGATCAGCATGATGAGGCCCATGCCCTTCTGACCGTCATTGGAGCCATGGGCAAAGCTGACACCAGTGCAAGTGAACATCAGGAGGGCACGGATCCAACCCGGGGGGGGATGATGGGCGTCCGGAGTTGTGTAGAGCTTCGGATTTTTGATGATAATCTTCATCACGATCAGCAACAAGGCAGCCATGCAGAATCCGATGACAGGGGAAATCAAGAGGGCCATACCGACGTCTTTTGCCTTGGCCCAGTTCACTCCATCACCCCAGTAGTGAGAACCACTCATGAGGGCATTGGCGACACCAACGCCGATGATCGATCCAATCAGCGTATGGGAACTAGATGCTGGAAGCCCCAAGTACCAAGTGCCCACATTCCACACGATCGCAGAGACAAGAAGGGAGAAGACCATGGCGAATCCAGCTGCACTCCCCACATGGATGACTAGTTCCACGGGCAGGAGATTCACGATGCTGAAAGCTACTGCTCCGGATGAGGTGAGAACTCCCAGAAAGTTAAAGAATCCCGACCAGATCACAGCAGGGACAGCGGGAAGCGTATTCGTGTAGATCACTGTAGCCACCGCGTTGGCCGTGTCATGGAACCCGTTTGCAAATTCGAAAGCCAGAGCAAGGAGTAGGGCGAGTCCCAGTAGTGCCCATGTCCCCATTGGAACACTCGCGAAATCAGCGAGAAAGTGATGTGTCATGAATTCTTTTTTACCGAGAAGAGATTTTCAAGGAGAGGATTATTTTAGTCTCAGTCGTTACATTCTCGTCACAATGGAGCCTCAGCTTAGGAGGCAAATCATGCGGAAACGAGGAAGTTGAGTAACCTAAGAATTATTTAAAAAAAGTTCAGTAATCCCTCGGTCGCGGAGATCACTTTTGTATGGATCTTAAAATACTGCCGGTTGGATCAAGCTCCTTAATAAGTCTAGCATCTGCGCCGTTCTTCTCGTGTTTGGCCCTGAGGTCTTCATATCGTTTGGCAATCTCACCAATTTTCATTTCGATCGAAGTGTTTTCATGATGGACTTTATAAGAAGTCTTAGCGAGCTGCAGCATGCTCAATACCCCCAAAACCAGCGAGAGGTACCAGACCTTCCGGCTGTGGATGAGCATGGCTAGGGAGGCAATTGCGATTCCCATTTCAGCCAATAACTGCGCTGTATCGTAATCCTCAGTGGCCTCCAGATGAATTTCAATGGATGGATCCATTGACTCAGCCCACTCTTTTGAAATGTTTCTTTCGGCAAGATAATCCGAGTAAAAACTCAATTGGTCACGCAATTCACGTTCTGACCTGTTCTCTTTTGGTAGACTTGACAACCTTTCCAGCTCGATCAGTACGGATCGTAGTTTTGCGCTTCCGCTGGCTTCTTTGGCAATAGCCTGTGATTGCCGGATCATCGCCTGAGTCATCTTGTCCCTCTGGGAACTCCCCAAAGCCGCCGTAACTGCCACAATGACAGCCAGAATTCCGATGGAAAGCCCGAC
>WBXH01000103.1 GCA_008933015.1 Verrucomicrobiota bacterium
AAGTGGCTTTAATGAGTGGATCTATGAAGCGGTGATGATTTTGAAAACTTTTGCGTAAGTTTCATCACTCCTCGTGATCAAGAGTACTGGATGACGTAGAGATTTTGGCGAAGAGCTAGGAGGAGCCATGAGCTGTATTCCTATACTGCGAATGGCGACAACACCGCTTATCGCCAAAAGATCAAGTCAGCTAGTTGCTCTTGGGGAATTGGGGCGGATTCTGGACGTAGTCCGCATCAGACTTCTTTGCAGAGCTATCCCCGCTCCCTGACATCTTCTCCTGAGACCAGGAAGCAGCTCCTGTAATGTCCTCACCAACCCCTTTGAAGGTGTTACATCCGGTGAGCAGGAACGGAGCGATGACCAATGCAACTATGAAGGATCTTTTCATAGTGGGATCCATACCTCCAGTCGCTCTCCTTGTCATCCCATTTTCTCAATTAACTCCTGATACGCCTCGTACTCCCCGGCATAGAAGGGATAACCGTCACTCTCGCTGCCCGTTGGCTTGTAGCGCCAGTGCTTGTAGCTCCAGAGCCAGAGTTCTGGATGCTCGTGAAGCCCCGGTTCCAGTGCATCCCAGCAGGCCTGAGTGATCGCTTCGATCGTCGTCTCCGGCGTGATGGGGAGTTCCGGAAGGTAACGGACGATATAGCCACCATCTCGCCTTGGGAGACATTCGACCGGGACAAGAGTCGCTCCTGTACGCTGGGCAAGTTCGGCTGGAAGGCGTGATACCGGCGTGAGGAGGCGTCGGAATTGACGGATCACCACGGGGCCCTCGCTTGGTTTGAGATTCAGATCGATGAGCATCCCCATCTTGCCCCCTTCCTTGAGGTGGCGGATGGTGCGGAGCATCGCACCCTTCTGAGGCATGATCTGCTGACCCAGCGCGGAACGCCACGAGTCGAAGAGGGGGCCAATCAGGGGGTTTTTCAGTTTTTGGGCAATGACAGGAAAGGTGCCGAAGTGTCGGCAGGTAATCTGGCTGAGCCACTCGAAGTTTCCCGCGTGCAGGCAGAAATAGAGGGCTGGTTTTCCCTCCGCACCATGAGCAGGCATCGGGTCAAGTCCCTCCGTGGTAATAATCTCGTCCAGGACCGCGTTACTCAGATTAGGAGACCAGAGAAGCTCTAAGGCAGTACGGGCAAAGACTCCGTACGATTTCCTTCCGATCCGAAGATACTCCTCCTTGGAGTATCGCTCTCCGAATGCAGAGCGGAGATTGGCGAGTGTCACCTCACGGCGGTGACGGTCGAAGGTAAAGAAAACTGACCCGACGAAATTAGCAAGAGGACCGATCCATCGCCAAGGCAGCAGGCAGATCAGGGCGGAAGCGGAGCGGAGCGCCAAGTACTCCAGGCGGTAGCGCAGTCGTTTCCAAAAAGGAACGGCGCCTAGCGCAGCGACCGTCTCCGGCGTGCTCATGCGGCGGAGGTCCCGGCCTCCGGCATCTCAAGTCTAGGGAAGACCGGCTTCGGTTCGCCACACACGTAGCCAGAAGGGAGTGTGCCTTTCACTGCTTCCCCATCGAGGGACAAGGCCCCGAGACCGATCTGTCGTAAAATCTCGGCAGCGGCATCGGGGGCAACGGGCTGAAGGAGGGTCGCCGCAGTACGTGCAGAGTGGATGAGCGTTCCGAGCACAGCGTCCAGTCGGTCGGCATTCTCGGGATCCTTGGCCAGCTTCCAGGGTGCGGCGGCATCGACAAGGGCGTTGGCCCGGTTGACCAGTTCCACCATGGTCTCGATCCCGGCGTGGATCTGCGAGGCATCCATCTGGGTGATGAAAATCTTCACGGAAGCGGCATCGGCCTCCAGATGAGCAACGAGATCGGCAGGAAGCGCCACCGGGTTAGGAGATCCCTCCCGGTAACGGCGTGTCATGCTGAGGGTACGGTTCACGAGATTTCCGAGCCCGTTCCCGAGTTCCGTATTATGACGGAGAAGCAACCTCTCCTCGCTGAAGTCGGCATCCTGCCCCATCACGGCATCCCTCATGAGGTAGTAGCGAAGCGCCGTGGGGCCGTAGATTTCAGCAAGCGCGGCCGGATCGACCACGTTTCCGGTACTCTTGCTTACCTTTTCACCCTTCAGGCTCCAGAAGCCGTGCACGAGAAGCCTAGGCATTTCATCATCAGCAAATCCCATGGCATGAAGCATGCAGGGCCAGTAGACCCCATGGGCCGGAATCAAGATATCCTTGCCGATCACGTGCTGGTCGCAGGGCCAGCGTCTCTTGAATGCCGTACTCTCTTCACTGCTACCGGCATAACCGGCAAAGCTGATGTAGTTGATCAGGGCGTCGAACCAGACGTAGGTCACGAAGTTCGGGTCGAATGGAAATTCGATTCCCCAAGAGAGACGGCTCTTGGGGCGTGAGATGCAGAGATCCCCGGTGATCTTGGTGGCGGCGTTGCTGAGTTCCGTGTGGCGGAAACCAGGACTCACAAATTCAGGATGAGAATCCAGAAACGAGGCAAGCCACTCCGAGCACTTCGAGAGACGGAAGTACCAGTTCTCTTCATCAAGGAGCACGACCTCCCCCCACTCCGGGCC
>WBXH01000104.1 GCA_008933015.1 Verrucomicrobiota bacterium
AAGAAATCACCTCCCTTGCCCACCCTCGCCTTGCCCGAGGCATAGTAACCATGATCGGGATGGTAGAGTGCCATCTCCATGAAGCGTCGGAACGGAATGACTCCGCCACCCGCAGAGATCTCTTTGAGAATCTCGTGATGAAGATCTGTCAACTCCATGTCTTCCTACTGACCTGTGAGACTAGAAGTCTTCAGTCCAAGATACAAAGGGTCACTGACTGCGCGTGATTTCACGGACATAGATGTTGATAAGTCCGTCATCGCCCCGCTTCACGGAGGTGATCAGGAAGGGGCGGCGATTGTCACGTGAAATGATATTTCCCTCGGTGGGAGGAGTAGAGCCCTGGGGAAAATCAACGATCACCCGAACCTTGGAACTGGATCCCCCGGTCAGAGTAGCAATCCCACCCTGTGGGCGCAGCACGGCACGGCCGTTTCCGGAAGCAGTTACGGTGAAGCGGCCATTGAGGTAGTGACGTTCTCCACCTATCCCCCGTGAAGCAAGATCGTTTGCCTCCGAGGCTTCCACCAAGCGTCCCCGAGGCATCTGCCCGGGCATATAAACCGGCCAGACTTCCGTGGGGGGCGCAAGTACTGCTTGATTCGTCATGAAGGTCGGCAACTGGTTTGTACCATTCACTGCTAAGGATGCGGCAGGGGAGACCGTTGCCATGGGAGCGATAGGCGCGACAGGGAGGCCTTGCGGAGCTAACTTTGCACCGGAAGTTACTGAAGGGAGTGGCGTGGCGGTAGCTTGGGGCGTAGGTCTTGGAGTGGGGGTTGGAGTAATGACTGGAGTGGAAGCCGGCAATGGCGGAAGTGCCAAGGGAGTGCCCACAGGAAGTGCCCTTGGAATCTCTTGCGCGGCTTCTTGGCTTGCTTGAGGAGTTGGGATCGAGTCGGGGTTGTTGGGCGTGTTAGGAATGCTTGATTGAAGAGGTGTGCCCACGGCAATGGCAGGGAGCACAGGCTGTATATTAACCGGTACCGCACGAGCAACGTTCGGGTCCTTCTTGGAGAGGGGGGAGGGATGTTGCTTGGCTTGTTGTTTCTTATCAATGGCTTTTGCCGTGCGTGATTCCGGAGAGGGATTCTGCACCTCTACGGAGAGTCGACTGAGGTGATTTAATTTTTTTGTCTCGCTCGGAATAGCGAGCTTTCCATTGGAGAGGCTCTGGATTTGCTCTGGGGTGAGTACGGGGACGCCAGCGTTCAGGTCGAGGAAGTCGGGAGGTTCGAGGGAGAAACTCACAGACCCTTTACCCGCTCCATAACGACCGTAGAGAAGCGGCATGGTGGTGAGACGAAGGCGGTTGTCGGGGAGTCGGTCGATATGGATGACGGCCGAGAGATCGAGCGGTTTTTCCAATTTGATTTCCATTCCTTTACCCAGTGCAAGTTGAAGGGCTGGAAGGTTTTTTTCGTCTGCAGTGAAGAGTTGCTCGAGCAGGACCTCGGGTTGCTCCACTGCTTGGAGAATAGCCACAAGACCGGAGTTGCAGAAATTTTTCCCAGTCAGGGGCATCGTGCCGACGACCTTGTAGGTTCCCACGGCATAGGGAACGAGATCACGGTTCTGATGATAGTTGCGGATAAAGGACCGAAGAAGATTTTCATTGGTCCGGCGAATCTCGGATGCGGTCATGGAACCGAAACGTTGCAAGAGTTTGCCCGGCTTCAAGAATTCTCCGCGCGGAGCCTCCGTGAGCTCGAAACGTTGAGGGGGTTCGATTTTGTGAAGGCGTTTGAGGAGGTTGTAATTTCCGGGCGATTCGGGATGGGCAAAGATATAGTAGCTTCCCATCCAGCAGAGAAAGACGAGTCCGATCAGAAGAAAGATAAACACCGTCCATCCAAAGAGGCCGTCGGATGCATAGGAACTACGGCGCTGTCCGCCATAACCGTTGACTCCGTAATATCGTTTTCCTGACATGAATATTGAGGAAAAATCTATCTGGAAAAGAGGGATTCCCTAAGCGGATAATACATCTTTTCAGGAACGTGTTTTTTCTTTCGCTTCACTATCCTGGAGGGCCTCAAATGAGGTGCCGCATCCGCAACTCCTTGAGGCCTGTGGATTAATAATACGAAATCCCGTGCCTGTTAGCCCATCGACATAATCCACCGTGCAGCCTTGGAGTTGAGCGATGCTCTCGGGATCCACGGACACGACGGCACCATCTCGCTCGGTGATCTGATCACCATCCCGGGCCCCCTCAAGGTTCATGGCATACTGTAACCCCGCACACCCTCCTTTTTCCACGGCAAGCCGGAGTCCCGGAGTTCCGTTTTCTGTGGCTAACTCACGAAGGTGCGTGGCCGCCTGCTCGGTGATGTGGATCATCCTCTCATTGATAAAGAAGCCCTCTTACGAAGTCAAATGGTGGTCACCGGGGCGGGAGGCACAGCTTTGGCCTCTATTATTCCTTCATAATTCCTTTTTCCTCCTGCATTCTTGTCCCTCATGGGCCGCATTCACGTTCTTCCCGATATCCTTGCAAGCCAAGTGGCAGCCGGGGAAGTCGTCGAA
>WBXH01000105.1 GCA_008933015.1 Verrucomicrobiota bacterium
ACCACGAAACTGGCACCAAACTCCCGGGCCGTAGCCAGTGACTGAAGAGTCAGCTTGATCGCGCGTTCCCTCTCGGCGGGACGATGGGATGTGAACTCATAGCAGTCGGGATTATCGTTCAGAATCTCGACAGGCATCGGGCAAAAATTGTGCACACTGATCACCTTGAACCCTCCCCTTGCGTAGGCCTCCCTGATCCCGTGCAGCTGCGATACCGAAAGCCCATGACCTAGCTCGATCGTCTCAAAGCCGAGGCCCACGATCTCCTCCACGATTTTGTTGCCGTCATGGTGACGGCTTGCATTCCAGTTGGTGGAGAAGGCGAGCATTGGAAAACGAGTCGGATTAAAAAGGGAGATGGAGACAATTAAGAACTTCTTCAGCCGTGTCGAGCCCGCTGGCAAGGGCAGAGTCAATGCTTGCGTGAGCCACCTGATCACCTGTCAGCCAAAGGTTGGGGAGTGGCCGTCTCTCGGGACGGGACTTCATGAAGCCAGGGGCTTGCGAGGGAAGGGCCTGGCGGATCCTGACTTCTTGTAAAAACTCCCATGCGGCAAAGGAGGGCAGCATGGCCTTTATCTCAGCCCTGACCCCGGAGAGAAAAGTTTCCAAGTCCTCTATTTCATTGTCCCCATCACTCCCTAACGGAGGGTGCAGAACGGTTGCTGACAGCAAACGCTTCCCCTTGGGGGCATACTCTGGGACCGTATTGGTGAGATCAGTGAAGTGCGTGACGAGTCGTCTCTTTTCCAAGGAGCCAGAACCCGATTCGGGAAGCACCAGGAGCCTCCCTTCGTAAAGCGGGTTATCTCCCGTGAAGTAAAGGGTCGACACCTCCATCCAGAGGCGTCCTGTTGAGTTAGACGCACCAAGTAATCGAAGGGATGTCCGCTCGTCGGTTGCGAGAATTAGAAGATCACAGGGAATACTCTCCCCATTCTCAAGCCTCACCGCAGATACCCTTCCCTTATTCCGCTGAAGCAATTCCACCTTGGCCCCGTAGCGCAAACGATGGGAGGGAAGGCGTGATGCCAACTGCTTCGGAATAGCACCCATACCTTCGGCTGGAAGGAGTGCCCGTCCAAACGCGAATTTCTTCAGATCGTAGCGGAAGATCGAGGCGTCGCTACCAAGGCTGCTATCAAGAAAGACACCACCAAAAAAGGGCTTCAAAAAATTTCCCGTGATCGACCCATCAAGCCCCAGTCGCTGAAGTTCCTCCATGGTCGAGAGACCGGCCTCCCTGCCGAGAATTGAGGTGTCAGATCGCAGAATCTGGGATCCGGCATACAAGCCCAGGGTGATTTTCTCGCGTAACGAAAAAGACTTTGTGGCTACTGCCGCAAGGAACCACGAGGGGTGATGGAGGGGATTAAGCAGGCGCTCCCATCCTTCTTCACCAGCAAGCAAAGCGCCACTTTCAAAATAACGGGGTTTCAGTTCCTCAAGATCAAGTAACCGTCGTGCGATGGGGTACGAGTCGAGCAATACCTGAAATCCCTGGTCAATCCGATACCCCTCCGGGGTGAGTTGTGTCCTAACACGGCCCCCGGGGATACATTCGGACTCAAGCATCAACCACTCCACCCCAGCCTCCTGCAACCGCCTTGCACAGGCCAGGCCTGCTAGACCAGCCCCCACAATGATCACTTTGGCAGGAGATTTAGTCGGGTTTGTGATTGATTCGCCTTGGTTGGAAGACATCACGAGAAACCAAAAGGAACAGGAGGACCCAAGTCAAAGGAATTACCGGGTCCTCACGAGATCATCGCATTGCTCGCTTCCGCATCTCAGACAATCACAGGGTCAAGTTGCCAGATTTCACGGGCATACTCGGCAATCGTCCGATCGCTTGAGAACTTACCCATGCGGGCGGTGTTCAGGATCGCCATCTCGGCCCAACGGGACTTGTCACGGAAGGCGATATCCACGCGCACCTGGGCGTCGCTGTAAGAGCGGAAGTCCGGCAGGCAGAGGAATGGATCACTAAAGACAAGATTGTCACGCAACATGTTGAAGACACCGTGAGACTCATCAGGGGTGAAATAATTGGATCCAACCCAATCCACGACGGCTTTCAACTCCTCATCGGCGGATAGGAAGTCATTCGGGTTATAGCCCTTCTTCCAGAGTGCTTCGACCTCATCGACGGTCATGCCGCAAATGAAGATATTCTCATCGCCGACCTCTTCCTTGATCTCGACGTTGGCTCCATCCAGCGTTCCGATGGTCAGCGCCCCGTTGAGCGACAACTTCATGTTACCCGTTCCTGAGGCCTCCTTGCCTGCTGTCGAAATCTGTTCCGAGAGATCAGCTGCGGGCACAATCTTCTGAGCCAGCGAGACGCGGTAGTTGGGAAGGAAGACGACCTTCAGCTTTCCGTTGATCCGTTTATCCGCATTGATCTTTGCACCGATGGCATTGATCGCCTTGATGATGTTCTTGGCCAGATCATATCCCGGGGCAGCCTTTGCCCCGAAAATGAAGACCCTCGGGGAGAGA
>WBXH01000106.1 GCA_008933015.1 Verrucomicrobiota bacterium
GAGAATGAATCCCTCCAGGATCACCTCGGAGCTATTCTCGATCGCAAGCTGAACCTCTGAGAAAGTATTAAGAATCCTCTAAGAAATCTTAGAGGTGGGAGAAGTGTGGCGATGGCTACCCACGCTCTATTTCGTTAACTGCATAGTTATTTTGGTTGAGCAGTAAGATGAATTGTCATTAACAAGCGTGGCATGAAGAACTACGATCCTTCATTGTCAGCGGTCCTTCGAGACCGGATGAGAGTGGTTAAGCGTAGATTTTTAGATGCCCTTCCTTTCTGGACGGTTGCCGCCGATCCCATTGACCCCCGCACCGTTCTTGACAGTCGAGAGATGGAGATCTTCCTGCTTCACGGGATGAGAAAAACTAATTCGGAGATCGCCTTTCGGCTCTTTCTTTCCATCGATTCCATCGACGCTTACCTCCTGATTATCGTCAAGAAGCTCCGTATCCGTCGTCGCGATCTCCAGCAGGCGGCCGCCTCGTATTCACGCGGTTCGGGAGTTGAGGGAAATCGGATCTAGGATTTTCCTCTCCGCCAGCGTCTCGCTCGGGTTGCAGTCGAAGAGTTCGCGGTAGCGTGCGCTGAAGCGTCCCATCTCCCTGAAACCGCACGAGTAGGCGGCCTCCTTCACGCTTTCGACTCGTCCGTAGAGCAGCATCCTCCGGGCACGCAGAAGGCGGTGGGATCGCAGGAACGAATTGGGAGTCACCCCCGTCATCTCCAGAAATACGTACTGCAGCGTCCGGGCGCTCGCATGGGCGGCCATGCAAAGGTCATTCAGCGTTAGGTTGGACTCCTCCCTCTGGCGTGAGAGTTCCCAGCACGCCATGACCATTCGCGTCCGAGCCTCATGTCTCGGCAGTTCGGGATTCACTGCCAGCGAGTTTTCCTGAATTCCCTCTGCGATCAGACTGAGGAGGCGATTCTCGATCGAAATCCTCACCTCATCATTGGAGAAGGCTTCCATATCCTCTCCTCGGGCCTGCTCTTCAAGCTGAAGCACCAGATCTTCCAATCCCCTGCGAGTCTCCGGCATGAGTTCCAGCATCAAGCTGCTTTTGGCACCCAGCAGGGGATCCCTCCCCAAGAGGGTGGAGAGCCTTTCGATGGCGTATTGGTGTTCGATTAGGAAAATCGTGAACGCATTTTCCGCAAGGCACTTGCCCACATGTTCAAAGGATGGGCCATAGAGAACCGCGCCGTTTGGAGACATTTCCAATCCTCGGAAAAAGTGGGGTTCCTTCTCACTCCACGGCATCAGCAAGGCCAGATGGGTATCGCTGGTTTTCCCCTGGCCCGTCATGGCACCGGCACAGGTGAAATGCATGATCGCACCATGGGGTAGGGTACCCTGAGTCGTGGACCACTTCTTCCACCTGAGGCTCTGCGCGTCGGGAGACGCGGGGCCTATCTGGACAACCTCTCCGCCTACCGAGGTCAGCATTGAGGCAAATGCTGTGGCGCAGTCGTATACCTGATATTGAAGCATTTTGATCGGGGGGTGGGATTTTTTACATCGTTCTTTGCCAGAACACGAGATCTACGCTATACGAACGGCTCCGACTGTTACATAATCAGCCATTCGCGCAGTTTGCCGTCGAGAATGGACACATCCTCTTCGCTCAGTCGCCCCACGATTTTGAGCACAAGTTTGGATTCCAAGGTGGCCAGTTGTCCCTTCACCGCGCTGGGCACATTCAGGCCGCAGGACTGCCACCCGCTCAGGAGGAAATCCCCGTAACTCAGGCGAGAGGTGATGGGCACTAGGTACAAATCACAGCCTGTGGAGTCATGGCCGATCACGATGGCGGGCCGAACCTTAGTACTGCTCAGATCCGAGAACGGGATCGGCAGCAGAACCACATCATTTCTTGAGCAGTTCATTGTAGATGTCGTCCTCCGAGTTCTCCCACACCCTCATCAGGCCCTGCTTTGCGGACTCGATCGACTCACGATTTTCCTGAGCGGGCGTGGGGATGATCCCTACAAATTGCTCCAGACAGTAAAGTAGTTCCTGATTCAGCGATCGGCGATTTCGAGCGGCGCGTTGCTTCAGGGCTATGCGCAGCTCCTGAGGAACATCTTTCAGAGTAATTGTTGACATAAAAAAACCATAAAGGATCCATTATGGAAGTCAATTGGATGCATTTAGGAAATCTTGGCGCTCTTGGTGAAGCTTTCAGTCGTGGCTCACTTTTGCGGGGTGTCACTTTGATCAACTACTCCAACCCATGAAACAACCCATATGACAAACAAGATCTGTAGTGCATCCATCTGATGCGTATTTTGCATAGTGTTTCCAGTGGATTAACGGTCGGAAGATTTTTATCAAATAGAAACCGTTTCTTGTTCAAAACTCTCGGCCCGATTGCAGATCTCCAGCCTAGAGAAAGTGATAAACGGTTTCCCAAAAAACCATGCCGCAAGCCACTGAAAGATCAGGGGTCGTACCCTTTTTGTCCCGACCCACGGAACACGATTCCCCCTGCCTGC
>WBXH01000107.1 GCA_008933015.1 Verrucomicrobiota bacterium
ATGGAGGTCCCCTCCGTCTCGGGTCAGTTTATTACCCTTTTCCCCGCCGGGCGGATTTCACTCCAGCGTCCCAACAAGGTTCGCGCTGAACTCGGGGGCGATGCGCCTCCCTTTGATTTTTATTATGACGGGACCTCGGTCTCCGCGATCGCACCGCACACGAAGGTTTTCTCCACGCTGAAGGCCCCATCGACCATCGACGAGATGCTCTCCGGTCTGCAGCAGGAAACCGGGATCCGCTTTCCCTCCGCCCCGATCCTCAACAGCGATCCGTACGGCGTCCTTGCGCGCGGACTCCTGAGCGCCGTTGTCGTCGGCCCCTGCAAGGTAAACGGTGTCGAGTGCGATCATCTGGCCTTCCGATCCCCCGGTGTGAATTGGGAAATCTGGATTGATGCCGGTCGCAGCGCGGTGCCACGCCGACTTGCGATCACCATCACGGACAGGCCCAACTTCCCTCGCTCGATCGTGGAGTTCTCCGCCTGGAATCTTCATCCATGGCTGCTTAACTCATCGTTTGTTTTTCACCCTCCGACCGGTTTCAAGGAGATCCCCTTCAAGGCCGTGCTGAAAGCTTCCGACCGCTGATCAACCCACTCCCATCTTCATCATGAACGCTTTACGATCCCTCTCAGTCACCAGCCTTTTTGTGGCTGTAGCTCTCTTCCTGACGGCCTGTAACGGCTCCGCCTACTACGGGCCCACCGTCTACACGCCCCCACCTGTGGTTCCATTCTACGGTTGGGGAGGTGCCGGCTATTACGGCGGCGCCTACTACGGCACCAGTGCCGCTTACTACAACAGCTCCTACTACCGCGGCGTCAACGGCGCCGCCTATCACACCCCTTATGCCTCGGGTGGTTATTACCACACCCCCTATTCCAGCAGTGCCTACTACCACAACGCCAATGGCGGTTACGCCTACTCTCATGATGGCTATGGCAGCGCCTATGGAGCGCGAGGTGGATCGGCTTCATGGGGCGGCGGATCGGGAAGCGCTACCGGTTTCCGGGGCGGTTCCGTCTCCTGGCACCGCTGATAGCGTTGACCGAGAACCCGGCGGGTCGCTCTGATCTCCCTGATTGCGGGGATTAGCTGCGGCTCCTCCGCTCCCGGTCCCAGTCCCGACCCTTGTTTCCAACGCGGCTCCACCAAGCTGGGGCAGGCATTTTTGGTGAGGATGATTTGTCACTCCCAGCGCTTTGCTGCTCTTTCGGGTTAGTCGCGGCCTTCCTGTCGCTCTTGCCACCTCTCGCAAGGGTCACCTGCTTTCCGGGAAGCACCTTGCGGTACATCTCAAGTCGGCAGTTGAATCCCCCCAGATCCACGGTCTTCTGAAACTCCAACTTCAGCGAGGGATCGGAGGGGCCGGTGCGGAGAGGATTCACGAAGACGAGCCTGCCTCCCACCTTCAAGGCCTGTGCAGCGGCGGCATAGAGGTCGGCGAAAAGCCCCTGCATGTCCTTGATCCGGACGCGTCGTCCGAGGGGAGGATTGGTGATCATGAGCGAGATGCTTCCGGGGGAAATCCCGGCTTTTGTTGCCGCATCCCGGAAATCACATTCCACCATTTCGGCGCGCGCCTCCCCCATTCTTGGGTTGTCACGAAGGGCAGCGGCAAAGTTTGCCTGAGCCACCCCGATGGCCTTGGCATCCAAGTCTGTTCCGTGAGCCATGACAACGCTTCCTCGCAGGGAGCACTCCACGAGTTCCAGACCCGATCCGCAGAAGGGATCCCAGACGATCTCACCCGGTTTCACTCCCGCCAGACGCACCATGCACGCAGCGAGCGGCGGATGAGAGGCGGCGGCGATGTCATCCTGACGGTAACGGAGTCGCGGATCGGGGTAGAGCCGCGGCCTCAGTTCGACCATGGATTCTCCTCGGCCAATCGTAGCGCTCGATGAAGTTTTGGGGATCACGTCGACCGACCAGAGGGATTGCCGGGAGTCATTCAGAATGGAAGGAGAGAGTGCGTAGGCACGATCCACCACTTGGCGGACGGCTCCGCGTTGATGACCACGGCCGGCGAATTCCAGTCGGTAGCGGGGCTCTCCCTCCGTGGCGGCGCTCATGATCTCGCGAGCACGATTCGATGCGATGCAGCGGGCTAGGGGCTCCACCCAACTTGCGTTGGAGCCGGAGCCAACGGCGACCATTCCCAGTGGAAAGGCCACCGTGGCAAAACAGCGAAGCCTGTAGAGTGTCGCTAGGGAAAAGTCTCCGAGCGGCTTCAGCGTTACACAGCCGGGCTGGGTCCTCTCGATGATCCACTCCGCAGGGGAAAGGATCTCCCTGGCCTCCTCACGCACGAAGTCCTCGAGACCCTTGCGACAGCGAAGAAGGACGCGCATGTCAGGATCCCCTGAGAGAAGTGCCTCCATGCGGAGGGATCCGGGGTTTTCCCTTCTGGAAACAGCGGCCTTCACCTTCAGTCCGCTGATCCCCGGCACGATGGCCCCTCCTGATTCCTCGATGACG
>WBXH01000108.1 GCA_008933015.1 Verrucomicrobiota bacterium
TCCCCGATTTCCTAACCTTGAGCAAACCATGGTAGCCGATCTCTCCGACACTCCTTCCGCACGGCTCTGCGGATCTTGTGGCATGTGTTGTGACGGCGTGCTCTTTCATGCCGTCGAGTTACAGAAGGGGGACAACCCGCGCCAGCTTGCATCCCTCGGTTTGAAGCTCCGTAGCAAGAAAGGTGTCTCCTCTTTCCTCCAACCCTGCAGTGCTCATCGGGAAGAGGGTGGCCATTGCTCCTGCTCGATCTACGATCAGCGGCCCCTACGATGCAAAAACTTCGACTGCCAACAGTTGAGGGGCATCCTCTCGGGGACCATCACCGAGGATGTTGCCAAGGAGCGCGTCCAACAAGCCCGTTCGCAGGTCGAGAGCATCCTTGGATTGCTGGATCGGATCTCTCCCACCAACCCCAACCGATCCCTTGCCCACCGAGTTGCAAATGCCCTCACTCTCCCGCCCGGTGTCGAGCGTGGCGCTCTTCACGAAGAGCTTGAGACAGCCATGAAGGCGTTAGAGTCACTGCTCCAAAAAGAATTCAGGGTTTAATCCCCCCTCTAGCCCTCTAGCCGCCAAATCTGCAGACAGCTTTTAATATCGTGAGTGCTCACCTCAAGATCCTGGTGGTCCGGCGCGATAATATCGGCGATCTGATCTGCACGACGCCCCTGCTTCACGGTCTTCGCACAAAATATCCCAAGGCTTGGATCTCGGTCCTTGCCAGTAGTTACAACAAGGAGGTTCTGGATGGAAATCCCGATGTCAACGAGGTGCTCGTTTTCCTCAAGAAGAGGCAAAAGAGCCACGGCTATGGACGATTGGGCATGCTCTGGAATCGCTGGCGGCTTCTCGGATCGATCCGCAGGCAACGCTTCGATCATGTCATCTTGGCAAACGGTGGCTGGCGGTACGGCCATACGCTGGGCGGTAAAAAAACCATCGGCTTCCGTGAGCCCGGAGAGCCGGACCATCGTCAGCCCGATGTTCTTGCGCCTGATCACGGCGGGTTTGATGAGCACGAAGTCTCCAAGATGGCCCGTCTCGCACGCATGCTGGGCGCGGAGGAAACCATGGGCAAAACGAAGCTTTTCCCTGACGCTCATCAGCTTGAGCTACAACGAGTCCGACTCATTTCTCTGGGTTGGGATCCGGCCAGACCATCGCTGGCTTTTCATATCAGCTCCCGCAAGCCGAATCAGCGGTGGCCGGTGGATTCGTTTGCAGCATTGGCAAAGCACTTGATGGATTCCCATCATGTTCAGGTGCTCCTCTTTTGGTCGCCCGGTTCTGAGCACGACGCCATGCACCCCGGTGATGACGGGAAGGCTCAACTCCTCCTCGGGCAACTGCGTCATCTGCCGGTCTTCCCCTGCCCCACCAACACCATCCCCGAGTTGGTAGCCGCTCTCTCACTCTCCGACCAGATGATCTGCAGTGACGGCGGGGCGATGCATGTCGCGGCAGCCTTGAACAAACCCATCGTCTGCTTCTTTGGTCCAAGCCCCGTGCGCGAATGGCACCCGTGGAGTGTGCCGTACGTCGCGCTTCAGAAGCCCTCCCGTGTGGTCGCCGATATCTCGGTCGAAGAGGTCTTGGCGGCCTACGAAAAACTTCAGGAAAGCCTTCGGCAGGCTACGTAAACCGTCCCGGTCGATTCCCCGCCTCGGATGGGATTCGGGAAGCTTACCACTGTCGCCTCAACACGAGGGAAGACCTCCCGGAGACGCGAGCAGAAGGCTTGGTCGGGTGCTTCATCCGACCACATGGCGAAGACACCGCCGGGATGAAGTTGCGCCCTCAGGGTCTGCAACCCCTCGGTCGTGTAGAAGGCAGCGTGACGCGGATTGAGCCAATGCCCGGGCGTGTGGTCGATATCGAGCAGGATGGCGTGGAACCTCGAGCCGGGCGACTCCGGATCGAAGCCTGTTACAGGATCGGCGGCGCGCGCAAAGAAGTCCGCTTCCAGAAAGAGCGTTCTTGGATCGCCTGACAGCCCCTCACCGAGCGGAACCATCCCGCTCTGATGCCAGCGGATCACGGGCTCCAAAAAGTCGACCACCAGCAGCTTGCCTACTTCTTTATTTCTTAAGGCGGCTGCTGCGGTGTAACCGAGACCTAGGCCACCGACGACCACATCGAGAGACCCTCCTCCGCTCGTCTCCACGGCTGCAAGGCCCAGGTCGGCCAGAGCCTCTTCCACCGCATGGAAGAGACTACTCATCAGGAATTCCCCGTTGAGGATGATCTCGTGGACGACCTCGTTCTCCAACATGGGGATCCGACGCCGGCGCAGGATCAGCTCGCCGAGTTGGGTGTCGCAGTAATCGAGCTCTTCAAATGACTTCTCCATCCGCTGACGCTCTTTGGGGAATCTCCTGTTGGCGAGCAGTTATGGTGGCCATCCCGATGGAATTTATCTTGTCGCA
>WBXH01000109.1 GCA_008933015.1 Verrucomicrobiota bacterium
CCAGTCAGCCTCGAAGCAACCGGCTACTTCGGATACCTCCTCTGGATCGTTGGTTACCAAGCCATAGTCACGTGTCAGGCCGAAGTACTTCGGCGCCCAATTGAGCGACATGATAAAGGCCTGCTTGCCGTCGACGACCATCGATTTCTCATGGGTGATTGGGTACTTAGGGTTGGTCTCCTTGACATTGACCTTGGCGTTCTTGAAGAGTTCGAAGGCCTCATCATTGTCATGCTCCCCGGTGAAGCGGGAAGGATTGAGCATCACCCGCACTTTCAGGCCGCGCTTGTGAGCGGCGATCACCGCTTCGATCAGGACGGGATCCGTGAATTGAAACATCTTGATATCGAGCGATGTCTTCGCGCCCTCGATGGTCTTCAGGATCGGTGCGATGCCATCATCGGGTTGAACAATCAGGTGGTGGACGGCGTCTTGGAACATGCCTTTGATTTCACCTGATCCAATACGCATGTCAATCCGTGACTCGGCTATTTTCGTTAGCCGAGTCGGAGGGCGTTATCCTGGCAGAGAGGACTCTCTTACATCAGGGTGGCTCCCATCTCGGCCAACATGCTCCTCTCGCCCTTTGTCAGGGAGATATGAGCCGTCAGTTTCTGACCTCGCAGGCGATTGCGGGTGTGGACAAGTCCGTTGGAACGGCGATCGACGTAGGGGTTGTCAATTTGGGCCGGGTCGCCCACCATCACGAGCTTCGAGCCCTTGGACATACGGGTCACGACGGTCTTCGCCTCGAGGGGGGTGAGTTGCTGGGCCTCGTCGAGCACAAAGAACCGGTTCGGGATGGAACGCCCCCGGATGTAGCAGAGGGCCTCGATCTCAAGGAGGCCACGTTGGATGAGTTGCTCGTAAGGCTTCATCGGAGTCTGCCCCGTCGATCCGGAGTCCTGTTGCTGGGCAACCTGTTTTTTCTGCTTTTTACGTTCCGAGGCATGCTGGCCCTGCTGACCCTCATGGCGGTTGGGATGCAGAGGCAGGAGAACCTCAAATGCATCGTAGATCGACTGCAGCCAAGGATGGAGCTTTTCATTCAGGGTGCCGGGCAGGAAGCCCAAGGTGTCTCCCATTGCAACCACCGGGCGACTCACGGTCATGCCGTTATACTCCCTCTGCGTCGTCAGGAAGAGTCCTGCGGCGACGGCGATCAGGGTCTTGCCCGTGCCGGCCTGACCGTAGCAGGTGATGAGTGAAATGGAGGGGTCGAGCAGTGCATCCAGGAAGCATAACTGGCCCAGGTTGGCAGGCCTTAGTTCAATGCCCCTCGGCATCTGCAGACTCTGCGGAACTTTCAGTCTCTGGAAGTGACCGTTGCCCATGTGGCGTGCCGGCATCAACTTCTGTTCGGAGGCCTCGAGAAGCACATACTCATTGATCTCGAGGGGCCCTGTCCTGCCGACCTCCAGATCGATACTTAGGGAACTCCCGAAGCGCTGGAGTTCGTGAGCCTCGACCTTGATTTTCCGGATCTCACCCTCCTCGGCATCCTCTGCGGATACTTTATCGTTCAGGTAATCCTGGCAGGTGATTCCAAGGGCCATCGCCTTGAGTTGCATGTTCAGATCCTTGGTGATCAGGATGCAGGGTAGCGACTGCTTCTCCTGAAGGGCAAGGCAGGCAGCCATGATCTTGTGATCCACATGGTCCCGATCGGGGAAAATCTCCAAGAATCGACGGATTGCAGGAGACGGCTTCTGCTGAGAGAGGGCGTCATGGATGAAAATCCGAACGGTGCCTCCACCATCCGTCGCCACGCCGCTGGTCACCTTCGTGGTCTGATGGTCGAAGATCTGCGTCAGGAAGCGATGAACCGTGCGGGCGTTTGCTCCCCGTTCGGTCTGCTCGTTCTTAAATTTGTCCATCTCTCCCAAGACCTCCACTGGGATGAAAACATGGTTGTTCTCGAACCGATTCAGACAGTGAGGGTCGTGCAGCAGAACATTCGTATCCAAAACAAAATTTTTCACCTGTTTTGCTTCGGTGGCTTTCGTGCGCTTCGGCTTTGTTTTTGTTGGCATGGGTGTTGTCTGTTCTTCCAGTGTCTCGAGCGGGTTTGATCGGAGCATGGGTTGCGTGTGGGTTGATTGAGCGGAGAGGGTTGACTCAGAAATTGGGCGGACACGCTCCTCCTGATTCGGGTGCAGTCTGGGGTCGATCCTTCAAGCGCGAGTTCTCGAAAAGAGAATTCTCAAAATACACCCCATCAGTCTGGTGGAAGGAGACGATCAATTCATGTTCTCTACTATCGGGTTGGGTTCCGCTTTCAACTTAAAAATTGTATCTTTCATGCCATATTCGATCACACGAATACCATGGGTTGTGGTCTGTTTCGGACAGGGGG
>WBXH01000110.1 GCA_008933015.1 Verrucomicrobiota bacterium
CCGCCCTTCACAGTTGGGGCACTGAAACAGACCCGCCAACGGATGAGAGCAGACGAGGCACTGATGCTCCGGAGCAGTAAGGATCAGGGCACGGCAATGCTGGCAGATGAACCGCTCGGCACCATCAATACTTACTCGGCCATGGCCGGAGAGATCGTCCAAACGGCAACCGCATCCCCCACAGTGCGCGGGATAGATGAGCGAGAGCATCGCGGACACCCCCTCCTGAAGCAGGGAGGGGAGTGAATTGATACTTTTCAATTGCCGAAGATTTTTTCGTGTAGCAGAGGTTGCCGACATTTTCTGAAAAGAAGTATCGCAAGACAACCTGTCAGCAAAAGAGCCACCATCGGCATCAATCCCACAGGGACCATCCCATTGCATTGGGGCGGCCCTAGGAGGGGAAGAAACTTATCTTGAGGGAGTGCCGTGTAGCCTGACACCACATTCAGCGCCTGCTGGCTGAAAATAAAGAGGCCATGAAGACCAATCGAGGCCCAAAGCGATCCTGTCCTGATGGTCAACCAAGAGAGAATCACCCCGGCTGTGAATAGAGTCAGCAGGGACCAGATCAGGATCCTCCAAGGGGGTAAAGCCCCGCCAATCGTACTAAGTTGGTGAAGGCCACTCCACCAAGAAGGGGCCTCAGCGGCGCCAGCCATTCCGGATGGCGGGATATTCAGAAAATGAACGAAGGCAAAGACCAGTGAGGAGAAGATGATCGCCGGCAGAGAAGGCATCGCCTGACGGAAAAATCCCAAAAGCACTCCCCGGAAAAGAAACTCCTCGATCGCCGCCACTGCGGCAGCGGTCACTATAAGCTTGGGCAGCAAATGAAGGATCAGATGAGGGTAACCGTATCGCATGGTGAAAGCACCCGAGAGGAGGAGCGCAGGCTCCAAGAGTAGACCGCAGAGTAGACCACAAAGCATTCCGGCACCAAGATCGCGCAGTGGATGACTATTCCTCGACAAGCCGAACTCTTCCAACGACCTAATTCGTAAGGACCGGAGCAGCGGCCAGAGAAACACAAGGGCGGCAACCTGAAGACTCCGTGACACGTAGCGGTGGAAGGGCATCCTCTGGATGTCGCCCACGAAGCCGCCAAACCATCCGGACGGTATACCCTGAATAAGGTGCCAGACCAGTGGAGCCACCAGGGCACCTCCCAGAAGAACAACCACTAGATAGAGAAAGATCTTCCCGAGGGAGCGCACGCAAGGAAAACTACCACCACACCCCTCCAAAACCAAGCAATGCCTGAAACCATGAAAAAAAAGACCCCTAGCGGAGGAGCCCTATGAGAGGAAACCACGAGTGGATTGTCCGTGATGAGGACGGGGTCAAGCGGGAGATCCGCGTCATCAAGGAGGCAAGTCTCTTTCGCTTCCAAACCAAGCGTGCCGACGCGGATGTCTGGACCTACTTCGATAACAAGAAGACCAAGCCAAATCCCGCTGATGTCGAGTCTCTGATTGAGGTGCTCGAGCGGAAGTACCAGCGCAAGCGCGCCCCCTACAGCGACCTCCAGCTCGCCAAAAAAATGCTGGCGGATTTGCCTCGATGAAGACCGACGAGGCGGACTGAATAATTACCTATCCCCGCCCCATAAAAGAGAGAAGATGGGGCTAATATATCTCGTGCTGATGCAAGCGGTTCTCAGCCTAATACGTAAACAGCCCGTTCCACTTTTCAGTCACGGGCTCTCTCGGCGTATTCAGCCCAGTTCCGATGGGTTAGAAAGGCTGCCATGGCATCCCACTGGCTCTTCAAATCAGAACCCTCCGCCTACCCTTTGGACGATCTGATGCCCAGACACCAAGGTGCGGCGGAGGTTGACGATCAGATAGGCGAATGGTACCTGTCTCTCCATGAGCATTGCTGAGATCGAGAGCATGACGGTGACGGAGCGTCTGCAAGCCATCGAACTGCTCTGGGCTTCGGTTTCGAGAATAGAATCCCAAGTCTCCTCCCCCTCTTGGCACGGCGATATTCTTAGTGCCCGCCGTGAGAAGGTGCAAGCCGGTCAGGGAACCTTCTTATCTCTCTCGGAACTTCGGGATCGCCTCAGGAAACCCTGATTGTGAGATCGGTCGTACTCCTCACCGAGGCCGCTGAAGACATCGAAACGGCCCGTGACTTCTATGAATCCATCGACACGGGTTTAGGAGATTACTTCGCCGACTCGATCATCACGGACTTGGAAAGTTTGTCTCTCTTCCATGGGATCCATGCCAAGCACTTCGGATTCCACAGGGTGCTCGGTGGGCGTTTCCCCTTCGGTATTTATTATGAGGATTCGCCCGAAGAGACCGTTGTCTTTGGCGTGCTCGATCTCCGAAGG
>WBXH01000111.1 GCA_008933015.1 Verrucomicrobiota bacterium
AAGCAGGAAACGATGGTGGCTGTAGCTCAATGGTAGAGCTCCGGTTTGTGGTACCGGCTGTTGCGGGTTCGAGCCCCGTCAGCCACCCGTTTTTTATCTCTTCAGTCTTCCGTTACCCACTCCTTATCTTAAGGAGAGGCTTGTTTTTCTGCTGAGGCTGATTCTATTTACAGAGTCCATGCCCGTTACCATCAAGAAGCTTCGAGTCGGAATCTCCATCCTTGCCAAGGAGAACGCCTCGATCTGGAACAACGGCATCAACCAGAACATCGCCTTCCTGGTCATGCTCCTGAGGCAGAGCCCTCTTGTAGAGAAAGTCTTCCTGATCAACACAGGCAAGGAGACCTCGCTTCCGGGAACCATGCGCTTCGATCTCATCGACGTACCCATCGTGCAGCCCGGAGAGGTCACCCACGATGTCGATCTCGTCATCGAAATGGGCTCCCTGATCGATACAAAGTGGCTGCGGCGTGTCCATGCACTCGGGGTTAAGATCGTGACCTTTCAGGTCGGCCACACCTACACGATCAATGGAGAGGCTGTTGTCTTCAACAAGGAGGGAGGACTCACCTTTGAAGAGCCCCATCTGCGAGACGAGGTCTGGGTCCTTCCAAAATCATCCAGAACCTGCGCTCCCATGCTCAGGACCCTGACTCGACGTCCTGTCCTCGAGATGCCCCACCTCTGGTCTCCCTGCTTCCTGGAGGCCCAGATCGGCCAACTCGCAGAGACAGGGCACCAGTTTGGATTCGATCCCGTGCGCGATGCAAAGAAATCCGGCGGATGGAGGGTCGGCATCTTCGAACCGAACATCTCCGTGGTGAAGAGCTGCTTCCTGCCCATGCTCGCCTGCGAGGCCGCCTATCGGGAAAAACCCGAGTCCGTCGCCGCCATGATGATCATCAACTCCTTCCACATGAAGGAACACCCCACCTTCAAGCACTTCGCCATCCACCTCGACCTCACGCGCGATGGCAGAGCCAGCTACGAGAACCGACAGATCTTCGCGGACTGCATGACCCTCAACAAACTCGATGCCATCGTCTCCCACCAATGGGAGAACGAGCAGAACTACCTCTACTACGACGCCCTCCACGGGGGGTATCCTCTTGTC
This sequence comes from Verrucomicrobiota bacterium, assembly GCA_008933015.1. Lineage (GTDB taxonomy): Bacteria > Verrucomicrobiota > Verrucomicrobiia > Chthoniobacterales > UBA6821 > UBA6821. The sequence continues at coordinate 1,115 of WBXH01000111.1, forward strand.
CACAACTCCCCCTTCATGGAGAAAGCCGGCATGGGATTCTACTACCCGGGATTCGAGGCAGGGCGGGGCGGCGAGCGCCTTGTCGAAGCATGGGAGAAAGATCCCGCCTACTGGGAGGACTACCGCCGGCGATCACGGGATTTCCTCTCAACCCTTGCTCCAGATCACCCCGAGAACATCCGCCGCTTCACCGAGCGGATCGCGCGCGTCATGGAGGCCGTACGATGAGCACCCCTGAACGCAAACTTCGAGTCGGCGTCACCATCGCGATCCGATCCACCACGCAAACCATCTGGGAGAACGGGATCGGGCAGAACTGCATCTTCCTAGCACGACTCCTTGCCAACTCCCCCCAAGTCGGCCGATCAGTCCTCATCAACGCAAACTCCGAGATCACACCGAGTGCAACCTTGATGCTTGGAGAGACCGGACTCGACATCATCCCGCTCGCTGAGGCCGCCCAGCATCTTGATGTCATCATCGAGATGGGTGCCCAACTACCCGATGACTGGGTGGCCCGTTTCAAGAAGGGAGGAGGACGCTATGCGGCGATGCGGGTCGGCAACGACTACGTCATCGACATCGAGCGCGCCATGTTTGATCGACCGAATGGCTCCCTCTCCACGGCGAAGACCTTCGACGCCGTCTGGACCATTCCCGGGCATCAATCCATCTGCACCGACTACTTCGGTATCACTACACGCTCACCGGTACGTATCGTCCCACACGTCTGGTCCCCCCTTCTCTTTCAGAAGGGGATCGACGCGCTTGCGTCAGATCTGAGTTACGGCTACAAGCCGGGGCGCAAGCGCTGGAGAGTCTGCGCGTTCGAGCCCAACATCAATATGGTGAAGACCAGCCTCATCCCGATGCTTGCGTGCGAGGAGGCCTACCGGATGCAGCCCTCCTTCATCGAGTCCTTCTTCGTCTGCAACACCTTTCACCTCAAGGAACAGGATGTCTTCAGGAAGCTCGCACTCAGCCTCGACATCGTGAATCACGGCGTCGCCACCTTTGAGGGGAGATTCCCCGTCTACGACTTCATGGCTCGCCAAGGTGACTGCGTCATCTCCCACCAGTGGGAGTGCGCCCAGAACTACCTCTACTACGAGATTCTCTACGGTGGTTATCCCCTGGTACATAACTCGCCCCTCCTGCACGATCACGGCTACTACTACCCCGACTTTGAAACGGAGGAAGGAGGGAAGG
>WBXH01000112.1 GCA_008933015.1 Verrucomicrobiota bacterium
ATACCTGCCGTGCCCCCGTGATCAAAAGCGAAAAGGTAATCAGGTGAATGAGATTGCGCAGTGGCCTCCCTTCACTAGATTTCAAAGTTGCGATGACAGGGTTGCCTCATTCATTTTTTGCGAACGACAGGATGCTGCGACTCCTTGCCCTGCTTGCGTGCCTACTTATGCCGGGTTGCGCCCTCTTTGACCAAGGTGGCGCAAACCTCTCCAATTTTCGAACGGTGGTCTTGGATCCCGGACACGGAGGCTACGACCACGGCGCTCACGCTGTCCGGGGAATGGATGAAAAAATGCTGACCCTCGATGTGGCCCGTCGCGTTAAGCCCCTCCTCGAGCACCGTGGATACCAAGTCGTCATGACCCGGACAAAGGATACCTTCATTCCGCTTGGCACCCGCACCTCAATCTCGAACTCCCGTGCGGACGCGGCCTTCGTAAGTATTCACTGCAACTGGGCCAACAGACGCTCCGCTAGCGGCGTGGAAGCCTACTACTTCAATCTCCATTCCGCACCTTTTGCCGGGAACATCCTCCGTGAAATCGCTGGTTCCTATGGATCCCATAGCCGAGGCGTGAAATTCGCTCGCTACTACGTGCTTCACCACAACGAGAGGCCATCGACGCTGCTTGAGTTGGGTTTCATCTCCAATCCAAAGGAGAACGCCTCCCTTCAGGATCCGGCCACCCGTCAACGACTGGCAGAAAAAATTGCGGAAGGTATTTCCAAAGTGCACGGCGGACGTGCGCCTCTTTCCACCTCGGGATCCTAGTAGTCAGGGTAGAATCCCAAATGTTCTGATCAGGCAGCAAAAAGCCCCTTCAGGCGTTCGGTGAAGCTTCGATGAATCGGCGTGTTCTCCTCACCGCAAAGCCCCGCAAAAATTTGGAGCGCCTCCTTCTGTGAGGCATTGAGCTTAGAGGGGACTTCGACCTCGAGTTTCACGTGCAGATCTCCCTTGGCTTGGCTCTGCAGGCGAGGCATTCCGTGGCCCTTCACCCTGAAATCACTTCCCCCCTGGGTGCCGGGAGGGATCTTCATTTTCACGGGGCCTGAGAGTGTCGGAACCTCCACTTCACCTCCCAAGGCAGCCGTCACAAAGGGAATAGGAATCGTGCAAAACAGGTCGGAAGCCTCACGGGTGAAGATAGCATGTTCCTTGAGGTGGATGACGACGTAGAGGTCGCCTGTTTCGGCGCCTCTTTTACCCGCCTCGCCTCCACCGGAGGAACGGAGTCTCGATCCTTCGTCAATGCCGGCAGGAATGTTCAGCTTGATTCTGGAAGTCTTCTCAGCACGCCCTTCGCCGCCGCATCCTCGGCAAGGTTTGTCGATGGTCTTTCCCTGCCCATGGCACTGGGGACATGGTTGGGCGACTTGGAAGAATCCTCGTGAGGCGACTACTTGGCCATGCCCCCGACAGAGTGAGCAGGTCGAGACTTTCGCCCCCTTGGCACCCCCTGTTCCGTCACACGCGGCGCAGTTGTCCAACTTCCGAAGCTCAACTTCTTTTTCACAGCCGGCGAAGGCCTCCTCAAGCGTGATTTGCAGGTCATACCTCAGGTCAGAGCCACGCCCTTCTTGGGCGCCATTCCCGCCTCCGAAGAAATGGTCGAAAATTCCTCCACCTCCACCCGAAGCCCCGAACATTTCCTTGAAGAGGTCGAAGGGATCATGCCCGCCACCACCTGCGGACGCCCCCCCTTGAAAAGCAGCATGGCCGTAGCGGTCGTAAGCGCTTCTTTTCTCAGAATCGCCAAGGATGTCGTAGGCCTCGGCAATTTCACGGAAGCGGGCCTCAGCTGTCGCATCGCCTGGGTTTTTATCCGGATGGTGCTTGACCGCTAACTTCCTGTAAGAGCGTTTGATCTCCTCAAATTCCACGGTCCTGGTAACTTCCAGCACCTCATAATAGCATCGCTTCGACATTGTACGAAAAGACCTGACCGATGACTCAAACCACCTTGTTAACGATCACGCTGGATGGCCGTATCAGCCTGTCAGCCAAGCGGAATCCACGACGCAACTGCTTAAGTACCACTCCATCTGTCTGGTTCGCATCGGTCTCATGTCCGAGAGCCTCATGAAGTTTGGGGTCAAATGGTTGACCGACTGCATCGATCGGCTGAAGGCCGCAAGCGACCAGAAAATCCCCAAGCTGACGATGGACCATGGAAAATCCATCGACAATCCCTTTAGCCGAGGCGTCACCACGAGCCGCCTCAAGACCAAGTTCAAAATTATCCAGGATCGGCAGAAGTTTTTCAAAGAGACCCGCATTGGCGAAGCGGATTGCCTCCTCTTTCTC
>WBXH01000113.1 GCA_008933015.1 Verrucomicrobiota bacterium
ACACTTTAGGTTGCACCATGGTCAAAAAACTTCTTTTAAAAGGCACCCAAGAGATCAAGAAACGGGTGGCTCAGGGGACCAATGGTAAAAGCAAGACCAAGCCAGAGCATCATGTCTCCATGAAGTTGGGGGAGGGGTGGCACAGGCGCAACTTCCTCACCGAGGTCATCATTCCCTCGCTCTTCTCTCCTCGCGAAGTCGCGAAGGCTTCTGCACCGCTCCCTGATTTATTACCTGGGCAGATAGGGATCACCTGGATCGGTCATGCCTCCTTCCTGCTCCAGACGCCGGAGCACTCCATCCTCATTGATCCGAACTGGGCCAAGTGGCTCAAGGTCGTCAAGCGTCTTAAAGAACCGGGGTTGCAGATTCATGAACTCCCCGCAATTGATCTCGTCTTGGTCAGTCATGCCCACTTCGATCACCTCGACAAGAAGACCCTTCGTGCCGTCGCCTCCGATCAGCCCATCATTGTTCCCGAGCATGTCGGTGGACTGGTTCAGGGACTGGGGTTCAACCGCGTGCAGGAATTAAAGCGATGGGAGACTACGGAGTTAGGATCGCTCCGGATCACCCTCACACCTGCCCAGCACTGGGGTGCCAGAGTGATCCATGACCGGCACCGAGGCTTCGGTGGATTTCTGATCGAGTACGCAGGACGCACGATTTACCACTGCGGAGACAGTGCATGGTTCGAGGGATTTGCCGAGATCGGAGAACGCTCCAAGATCGACATCGCCCTACTTCCCATCGGCGCCTACGACGCCCCTACGGGACGCGATGTCCACATGAATCCCGAGGAGGCTCTCCGTGCCTTTACTGAGCTCAAGGCCGGGATCATGATTCCGATGCATTACGGCACCTTTCGACTTGGCTTCGAGCCGATGGAAGAACCCCCTGATCGCCTTCTGGGTCATGCCCGCTCACGCGGCCTTGATGAGAGGATCAGGATACTGCGGGAGGGAGAACCTGCAGTTTTTTAGGTGAAATAAAAAAGGCGTTGGCTATTTCTGCCAACGCCCTTTCTTTGAATTCCTAAGAGTTTAAAAGCCTCTTTTTAGCTTACTTCCCAAGAACCTTGTTCCAGGCCGCGATCTGCGCAGATTGGGCGGCAAAGAGTGCTTCTGGTGAGTCGATAATCTCGATGGAGGTGATCTTGTCACCCTGCTTCATCGCATTCACGACTTCCTGATCCTTGGGGCCATCGACGGCACCGAAGATCGCGTGCTTTCCATCGAGCCAAGGAGTCGGCACATGGGTGATGAAGAATTGGCTACCATTCGTGCCGGGGCCTGAATTGGCCATCGAGAAGAGGCCGGAGCGGTCGTGTTTCAGGCCGGGAGCGAACTCATCGGCGAACTTGTAGCCGGGACCACCCATGCCGGTGCCGGTCGGATCGCCACCTTGGATCATGAAATCAGGAATGACGCGGTGAAAAGTGATGCCGTCGTAAAAGCTGCGACGGGCGAGGTTGAGGTAGTTCGCGACGGTGATCGGTGCCTTGCTGGCGTACATGGTGGCATGGATGTCACCCTTGGAGGTATGGAGGGTAATCCGGATGTCCTTCACTGGATCGGCGGGGGAGGAGGCACCGGCAATACCGGGGGCCATGCAGAAGGTGGTGGTCAAGGTTGTAGATAAGGTGGTGGTTAGGGCGAAAAGTGTCTTTTTCATTGAACCACTATTGGGTAGCAGAGAGGGGTGCCAAAGAAAGCCAAAACACCCAAACCTTTGAAATCTTCCAAAACGTCCAAGAAGGTCTCCACAAAATCCTCCGCTAAAAAAGTGAAGAAGGGGAAGAAGGGCTCCGGATCATCCCTCCGCGTCGGACTTATTCAGATGCGCTGCGTCGCATCCCCCGCTGAGAATCTCATCAGTGCTGATCGACTGATCCGGGAGGCTGCGGAGAAGGGGGCGACGGTCGTCTGTCTGCCGGAGCTCTTTCTTAGCGAGTACTTCTGCCAGAGCGAGGATCACGAGTATTTCAAGCTCGCGGAACCGATCCCAGGTCCCTCAACAAAGTTCCTCGGTCAGCTTGCCAAGGAACTGGGAGTGGTTCTCATCGCTTCCCTCTTCGAGCGTCGT
>WBXH01000114.1 GCA_008933015.1 Verrucomicrobiota bacterium
AGGAGCAATGAAAACGAAAGCCCCACCCCCGGGGTCGTGGACCATGGACGGCGAAACTGCCCCCTCCCCGCCGTTTGATGTTCCGCGAAGAGAAGCGACCCATTCGGTGATCCGGATTCGCCCATCTGAAGCATCTCATCATTGCTCGAGGTCGTCTCTTTCATCACCGTTACGGGAACTCCCCAAGGAGAGCCGTCACTCAGGATTCCCGCCTCCAAGGGAGAAAAAACGTCAAGAGACATGATCAGCGGAAACCAGATCCAGTGACAGGTCGGCGTTTGATACTGAATGGGTGAGAGCACCAACCGAGATCCGGTCCACACCAGTCTCGGCAATCGAACGAAGAGACTCGAGCGTGACACCGCCGCTGGCCTCCAGCAGAACACCGGTAGCCATTCTAGAGCGCAAATCCACAGCCCGGCGCATCATCTCCAGTGTCATGTTGTCGAGAAGGATGACATCAATCCCGTTCATTCCCAGTAGACGCTCCACCTGTTCCAGCGTATCGGCCTCGATCTCGAGGGCCATTCCGGGATTCTCTACTCTGATTCGATCAATCGCAGGGAGTAACAAAGCAAGATCACCAAGGGCAGCGAGGTGGTTATCCTTCACCAGTACGGCATCATACAGGCCCATCCGATGATTCACACATCCGCCCGCTTTCACGGCATCCTTCTCCAGTTTGCGCCATCCAGGCGTCGTCTTTCGCGTATCGAGAAGTTGTACCTTAGTGCCTCGGACCTCATTGGCATAGCGACGGGAAAGAGTGGCTATCCCGCAAAGGTGTCCCAGAAAGTTAAGGGCCGTCCGTTCAGCGGATAAGATAGATCGTGTGGAACCACTCACCTCGATCAATGTCCCTCCTTCCTCCATGCAATCTCCTTCCGAGCATCGAAGGGTAACCTCAAGATTGGGATCAATCCGCAAGAAGACCTCACGGGCCACCGACATGCCTGACACAACACATGGTGAGCGGGCGACAATCCGGCCTTGCGACTTTGAGTCGATCGGAATGAAGACCTTCGTGGTGACATCCCCGGCCTGACCGAGATCCTCCCTCAAGGCAATCTGAATGAGATCATTTTCCCCGGATCCGGGAGTGCTCATGCGATGGATGAAGTTATGCCGCCTCAACGGAGGCAGTCACTGACTCGTGAGTTTCAGAGATCGCCTCCAGACCTAGCAACTCACGTTGCCACGGAAGGAGCACGGGTGCCTTCGGGTCTCCCGCAACAGCCTCCAAGGCAGCCTTCGGAGCGAGAATGGAGGGATCCAGATCGATCTCACGCGCCACTTTGTCGCGATGATCCCGGAGTTTGTTGAAGCGATCGACCTGCTCCTTGGTGGAGCGGATTCTCACGCCACGGATCACCTGAGGCCATTCTGCTTCAGAGAGATTCAATGCCGAGGTCAGGGCTTCCTCCATCCTATCTGAGCGCTGTTGCGGCAGGCGGGGACGTGAGAATCGACCGCCACGGGCGGCATCTCCGGCCAACTTCAGAAGATTCTCATTCGAGAGGACGTGAAAGGCCGGGCGATCCCAGAGGCGTGCTTCCGAGTCGCGCCAGTGCCAGAGTGCACGCAGTACCGCCCACCCCCGCTGGTCAAGCATGGCATACCCCGTGATGCGCCAGAGATTCTCCTCGTCCCGTTGACGCATCTCCCTGGTTCCCTTCACCATCCTGTCCCTGGACTGCCGATACCACTCGAGTCGATTCAGTTCCTCCAGACGGACCTCAAGGATACTAGCTAGCTGGGGAAGGTAGCGGACGTCGTTGAGCGCATACTCGACCATCTGGTCGGAGAGTGGTCGCTGCGCCCAGTTGGCCTTGCGGGAAGCCTTGGAGAGGGTGATACCGAAATATTTTTCCACCAAGCCGGCAAGTCCGAGTTGAGGCTCCCCGCAGAGCCTCGCGGCGATCATCGTGTCGAAGATATCCTCGTCGGGAAACTCACCAGAGCGACGGAGAAGGCGAAGATCGTAGTCGGCGTCGTGAAACAGAATCCGCTTTCCGCGCAAGGCGCTGAAAAACTCTTCCATGGGAAGCCCGGCCAGGGGATCGATAAGCCG